>CBDUAB010000308.1:0-5350 GCA_965365045.1 uncultured Planctomycetales bacterium | reverse complement strand
TCTCAATACCTTCAAACCGAAAGTCAAAGCAAAGGCGAACGGGGGCCGTGAGGCCCGCGGTGGATTGGCGAGAGTCGTGACTATCACGATTACGCCCCGAATCTACCGTGTTCTTTGCATCAAGTTATAACGCAGCGCCACCGCGGGCCTCACGGCCCCCGTTCGCCTTTGCTTTGACTGTCGGTTTGAAGGTGTTGAGACAACTTCGGCGTCAGTCTATTCTAGCTGTGACTTTAACAACCAAATAAACTCGCGTAACACTTCCGTATTGTCCTCGTATCCTCGTCCCGTAACCAGCCAACCGTCAACCACGAAAGGTTGGTCGAAGTATTGTGCGCCGCCTTGCTCAGCGTCCATCGCGCATTTAGGCACCGTTGTGACATGTTTGCCTTTGATGCAATCGGCAGCCGTCAGTATCTCGATTCCATGACATAAACAAGCGATTGGCTTGCCAGCTTTGACAATATCTTTCGTCACGCGCAGCAGATCTTGGTCATACCGAATGTATTCCGGAGCTCGACCGCCGGAAACAAACATGCCGGCGAAATTCGCGGCATCAAGATCGCGAAAGGCCACGGACGCCTGTAGGTGATAGCCGGGGCGTTCTTGTGTAATGTCCCACGGCACGTCCGGGTTCGGCGGTATCTCGTGCAGCACTGTGTGGTAAAGCCGAGCTTCCGGTCCGGCCACAACCACCTCATAGTCGTCTTCCGGCAAGCGATAATACGCATAAAACGTATCGAGCGCTTCGGTTCCGTCTCCGATCGGCATCAGTATCTTGGGCATGTTTATACCGCGATTCTAGAATTGGCGAAATTTGTGAGGACAAGTCAAACCGTCGGCAGTTCCCACGGCTTACGGTATTCAACACGCGAACGGAGGGTATTCGCATCATCGTCGTCAAACAGCTCCGTGTCGGGTTCCAGCACCAGTTGCTTTCCGGTTTGCCAAGCAACGTTGCCGGCGTGACACATTATAAGTCTCCTCTGGAAAGGGCCTTGAAGCATTATAACGATTGTTCATCGTGGCCTAAATGACCGACAGCGCGAAGCACGAAATTCGAATGTCGAAATACGAAACAAATCTAAAATTCGAAATACCAATGACCGAAACCATTACGTTACGTTACATTCTGTGTTTTCAACGACTTCGCGTCGTTGCGAGCATTTTGGATTTCGAGATTCGAAGTCGTTTCGGATTTCGGATTTGATCAAGCGGAGCATCGCATGGAATTTGGCATTGGCATAATCGGGGCGACTGGATTCATAGGCACTCCGTACAGAAAAGAAATTCGTGACGCTCCGGATGACGTGCGCATCGTTGCTCTCTGTGCCCGGCGACGTGACCGCTTGGAAGCCGCGGCCAAAGATGACAGTGCGGAACTCATCACGCATGATTGGCGAGACGTCGTCGAGCACCCAGACGTAAACCTTGTTTTGGTACTGACACCCGACGCGCTGCATTACGAGCCCGTCATTGCTTGCGCGGAACTAGGCAAACACGTGTTTTGCGAAAAGCCGGTGGGCAAGGACGTCACGCAAGCCTATGCGATGTGGAAGGCCGTTCAATCCAAAGGACTGTTGCACTACGTTCCTTTTTGGACTCGTTACGTGCCTGCATTCCAGCGTGCTCGCCAGCTCGTCTCCGCAGGCAAACTGGGCTCGATTCGTGGCATCGTTTACCGCTGGCACAATCCACGACCTCTGGCGATGCCCTTTACGTGGCGCGATGATGCACAGCAGTCAGCCGCTGGTTCGATCGCGGACGTCGGATCCCATGCTTACGACACACTGCGATTTATACTGGGCATCGAAGCGAAACGCGTATTGACTCATGCGGAAACAATCATGCCACTAAAACCGGATTTGGGCGCGGTCGACCTCAGCGAAGCGATTGCCTGGGGAAACGCCCATTCAACAACCGATAGTGAGCAACGGCGAAAAGCAACCGCACCAGACTACGCGCAGATATCGATCGAATTCACGGGTGGCATCGTCGGCTACATTGTACTTTCGCACGCCAGCTATTTCCGCAAAGGTTTTGCTCCGGAATTGGAACTTCACGGAACGGACGGATCGTTGTCGGTGGACCGTATTACGGGCGAGCTCAAGCTCGCCGATAGTCCCGAACCCGCGCGCACACTTGAGAACGTTACCGACGATGGGCACTGCAATCGCTTCGCACGGCACGTGTTCCCTGCGCTACGAGAAAGAGCGGCTGGTCTCGACATCACACATCCCGGTTTGGACGATGGCTGGCGCACGCAGATATTCACGGATGCGGCGATTGGGTCGGCGCGGCGTGGAGCGTGGGTTGAACTGAGTGAGTTTGATGAGGAGAGTGCTTAGTACAGCGCCAATTCAGCGTTCGCTAGCTGATCCAAGCCGTGTCACTAGGCCGGTACAAACCGAGCGTTGTTGGTTTTCAGCTTTAGACGTTGGTACACGGAAAATGCAGTAATTGCGTCTTCCTAGACCAAGTACGCGATCATTTGCCACGGTATGGAACTTGTGGCCAACAAAATGCTTTTCATTGCGACACAAGCAAACGCCGGAAATGCCGGAACTTCGGTCACTTCCCACGTGACACTCAGCTCGGCACTTCCTTCGACCACGCCGTCGAAACGATTTCCTTGACCGGTGGACTTACACCAATAGGCCCAACACCGGTTTGCCATCAACGATTTGATATGGCCGATCACTCAGATCGTGCATCACCGACCGATGATCGATTCCCAACAAATAATAAACGGTCGCCAGCAGGTCGTCGGGTGTCATGGGATCGCGTGTAGGCGTTGCGGAAATGTTGTCTGACGCGCCGAAAACGTGGCCGCCGGCTACGCCGCCGCCAGCCAACACCAGGCTATAGCAACCGGGCCAGTGATCACGGCCACCGTTTTTGTTAAAGCGGGGAGTGCGACCGAATTCGCCCATCATCACGACGAGCGTTTCCTCCAGCAGGCCGCGGTCGGCAAGGTCTTCAACCAAGGACGAAAAGGCGGTATCGGTGGGTGGAATCAACCGCTCTTTGGCCCAGTTCAAATGCGGCGGATTTGGCGGCGAGCTGTGTGAGTCATATCCTTGTCCTGCTTCCCTGTTGTCATGTCGCGGGAAGTTCACTTGCACCAACCGCACGCCTGCTTCGATCAGTCGTCTCGCAATCAAAGCTGACTGGCCAAACGCGTGACGGCCGTAGCGGTCTCTTGTGGCCGCGGACTCCTGAGAAATGTCAAGCGCCTGCCGAGAGGCGGCCGACGAAACGAGACCGAAAGCGCTTTCGCGGAACGAATCCAAGTCCCGCGCCGCTGCCGCTTGTGGGGCACGCGACTCGCCTTCGAGTGAATCGAGCAGCGAACGACGTCCGCTTAGCCGGGCGTTTGTTAGCGGACTCGCATTGAGCAGCGGGCCCGGTTGAAAGTTTGGCTTGTTCGGGTCACTGTTGATAAGGTAGGGATCGAAACGGCCTCCTAAGAAGCCAGCATGTTGCCCTGGACGCGCGACTTCACGCGGAGACACGAACTCCGGCACGACGACGAACGAGGGCATCTTCTGGGCCGGAAGGAACTTGGAAACAATCCCGCCAATGTGTGGCCGATCGCTACGTTCCATTCCCGAAAACGCAGTGATTGGCCGTTTCAACCGTCCTCCGGTCATCACCCAATAGCCGGCGCGCAAATGGTCGCTCTCGTCATGTCGCATCGAACGCACGATCGTGTATTTGTCGGCCAGCTGGGCCATGCGTGGCAGGTGTTCGCAAATCTGAATTCCCGGCACGTTCGTGCTAATCGGCTGGAATGTGCCGCGGATCTCTTCCGATGCTTGGGGTTTCATGTCCCACATGTCAAGCTGTGAAGGTCCCCCGCTCAGATACAGGATGATGACGGACTTGGCACGTGGAGTTTTGTCGCGTTTCGCGCCGGCAACGGAATCTGCCTGCAGCATCTTGGGCAGCGTCAATCCGAAAGCTCCCGCGCCAACGTAGAGTGCGTCGCGCCGAGTCAATTGTCGAGACATGGGTTCCCTTTCCGATCATCCCTGGTATTCACTACGAAGTGCAACAAATCTCTCGGAGCGATGCTTGTAATTGTGCGAATTACAGCATTCAACATGACTGGTGAGATGTGCGTATTTTCACCGTTAAGCTTCATTGTTGGCAACAGCCAATTTGGCAAAACTTCATCTGTTTATCGCCCCGGATGCCGGTCCGTATTTAGACGGAACACTAATCTCCGCTAACCATCACTAATCGTGAAATGGCAAGTGGTCCCCTTCAGAATTAGATTTAGTGCGGATTAGCGAAGATTAGCGGAGATTAGTGTTCTCCTGAAAGTTAGCAACGAAGCGCGGTGGACGAGACAAGTAAACCATGATTATCGTGGTTCATCGCCATCTTTGGGTCGTTGCTGGAACTCGACGGGAGTTCCGTCTAAGCTGTTGTCTGTCGAAAAAGTACTTTAACGTGAAAACAACGTGCGGATTTGACGCCTCGCTTTGTTTTTATTTCCTTGCCAAATGGGGTCACACGGATGCGAACGAAACGACTTGCCTACGTCATAACGCTGTTATTCTCTTGTGCTTGTTGCCTCGTTGCGGAGGGCGGCGAAGGCAGCGACAAAGCGCAAGATTCGAAAAAAACGCAAGAATCACAATCGAAGTCGGCCAGCGACGGTGACAGCAACTCAGGCGATGCCGCCGACGGTTCCCAGAAAACGGATAGCTCGCCCCAAGACGACAACGAAGCCAATGTACCGCTGGCAGGGCATTCGGAACATGGTGACGCCTACAACGAGGGGCCGCGTCAAAATGCCTATCTGATGGGTGGTACAGGCAAGGTTGATTTTCCGATTACCACGGACGTTGCCGATGCGCAAGCATTTTTTACGCAGGGCGTCGGCCAGCTCCATGGGTTTTGGTACTACGAAGCGGAGCGTTCCTTTCGACGTGTTGAGTCGCTGGATCCTGATTGCGCCATGGCCTACTGGGGAATGGCCCAGGCTAATCGCGAAAACAAAGATCGTGCCAAGGCCTTCATCACCGAAGCCGTGGAAAAGAAGGACGGTGCGACACGGCGCGAGCAGATGTACATCGATGCGCTTCACAAATTTCTCACCGGCGACAAGAAGGAAAAGGACCGGCGACGTGAATATGTTCGCGGTCTCGAAAAGATCATTCGCGAATTCCCGGACGATATCGAAGCCAAGGCATTTCTAGCCGTCCATCTGTGGCAAAGCAACCGGCATGGTGTGCCGTTGAATAGTCATCAAGCCGTTGACTCGCTGCTGGGCGATATTTTTCAGGTTGAACCCATGCATCCGGCGCACCATTTTCGGATCCATCTCTGGGACTATGAA
>CBDUAB010000307.1:0-5365 GCA_965365045.1 uncultured Planctomycetales bacterium | reverse complement strand
GGTCAGCGGACCAAGATCCGTCAATCGCCACCGCCAATAACCATGCAACCGCAAGGAAAACAAATCTGTTCATGATTGAGCTCGAGGTGGTCGGACTTAATGAGAATAGTGCTTCTCGTGGAGAAAGCACATTAAAACGCTAGACGATCTTTTTCGCCAAATGACCGCCAATTGTCAACAGTTGTCGGCGGTGAAAATTCGTAGCGATTTATCCTCCGGCATGAATTGCGAGATCTGTGTCTGTTGGCGATTCCCGCCGGAACAGCGCGGCGAGGAAACGTCCATCAGAAACGACACCTGTCGCGCCGCTCGTTCCGGCCTACGTTAAAAATACAGGCAAGCGCCGCACCGCTCACAAGCAACAGTAATTGATCGAACCGTCCCAACGCGAAAACGCGTTCCACGCGAGCTTGGCAATTAAGACGGTCCGGCCACGCAGGTGATCACGTTTTCGTCTGACGCCGAAACACCGATT
This sequence comes from uncultured Planctomycetales bacterium, assembly GCA_965365045.1. Taxonomy (GTDB): domain Bacteria; phylum Planctomycetota; class Planctomycetia; order Pirellulales; family Pirellulaceae; genus CBDUAB01. The sequence continues at coordinate 4,890 of CBDUAB010000307.1, read as the reverse complement.
CGTGACCGCGGTGATTCTGAACAATAAAGCTGCGAGATTCGAGGAAAGATGTGATCTCGGGGAGATTCGCGGTCTCATACGGATAGCCGCCCAGCCAATCAATCCAGTCATGGTATTTGGACATCCGACGTTTTTTCAAGTATTCTCGGTAACGTGACACCGGGTTCTTGATGCGACATAGAGCCTCGACCACACCTCGAAGTACGTGATAAGGGATAAATGTCCTCAGTACGGTTGCTCGCCCCAACGGACTCGGGCAATATGTCCTTTTGACGACAAGCCAATCACTTGATTTGAAGCCGAGGTCTGGGTAAATCATGATATAAAATAGTCCGTCGTCCTTGACCGCCAACGACAATACAGGAGAAGACCATGGAAATTCATGAACGACGTAATTTCAATCGGCAGACGTTGGGTTCTCTGCTGACGTTCTCGTTGCTGGAAACACTGTTTGCGAGCGATTCATTCGCCCGCGAAATCCAACCTCTTACGTCGCGATGGCTGTCGGAGGTAAACGAATTGAGTCGTCAGGCAAAAGAACAGGAGCTCAAGCAGCCGGACTGGCAACAGAAAGTCGAAGAACTCTTGTCGCGCGTGGACCTGCCGGATTTGCTGCGCTTTATAGACTTTGAAAACCTGACCAAGAATCTGAAATTCCGCCAGCGCGGCGAGCGCGCGGTGCGACCAAAGTTTCCCAAGGTCGAAGGTCTGCCGACCGAACTTGTCTTTGGTCACCAGCTATTCGCGTTGCGTAAGGATCGCTCCGTGGCACCGCATGGCCACAATAATATGGCGACGGCTTTCCTTGTACTAAAAGGCGAATTCCACGGACGGCACTACGATCGCATCGAAGATGGTGACGAAAGCATGATTGTCAAACCAACGATCGACCGCACGTTTACGCCGGGTCGATATTCCACGATCTCGGACTATAAAGACAACGTGCACTGGTTCAAAGCGACGTCCGACACCGGTTTTATTTTCAACATCCACGTGTTGAATGTCGACCCGCAGGTGAAAAGAGGTGGCCGAGTTTATATCGATCCCAACGGCAAGAAACTATCAGGTGGTCGTATCGAGGCCCGTAAAATCTCGGCGAGCGAGGCCAACAAACTGTACGGGTGAGTCAATTCGCCCCGGCCGTCGCCGCATCGAGTGCGTCGTGTTTCTCGTCTTTTGCGTATTCGACAAAAGACTGCGCGACTTGGCCCTCTTCTTGGTCACCTTTGTGCAAGAGAACGCGGTGCCGCAGTGTTAAGGATTTGCCGGGCTCGAGCGTGTAGGAACCGTCTTTTTCATTATTGTTTTCGAAATTGTGTATTCCGAAGACGTTGGCGGCAAATAACCCGTATGTTCTCACGTGCCAATACGTGGGAAAACGAAAGCTCGTGGGATGATTCAAGATCGCAATCCCGAGCGTCTCGCCGTCGATGGGTCCGTAGTAATCGACCCACGAAGCTCGTTTGCCCCACGTATCTTTGTCGGTGTCGCCTTTGTTATTAATAATGTGGCCGCCATTCTCGGCATCAACTTTCATTGTGCCGGCAACGCGGATGCCAAAGCTGCCTTCCTTCGTATCACCGAAAACTACGGGCTTTTCATCCGCAGCGATGGTCACGTCAAAGTCTATCCAACGTGCGTTTTCGTCGGCTCCCAAAACGATCGTACGAACATCGGAGCAAATCTTTACGCCATCATGATCAAGCCAGTCGTTACGCGTGATGATAGTGGCTTGCTCGCCGCCTTCGACACGTAAAAACTCGCGATGCTCAATCGTGCCAGCTCGGGATTCCTCGCTCCAGAAACTTGTTCCATTTACGTCACCATGCGTAAACCACAAAGAGCGGTGATGCCGATGGTCGGCACGTTCCGTTTCCGCGGCACTCTTCATGGGGTAGGACCGCGTCATAGGCTTTCCGGTGGGTCCAATAATGGGATACAAGATCGGTTTGTTGCCAGATTTGACGTGATATGTTGTGAAGCGATTTCCGTCGACCGAAACGTTGACGGAAGTATCATTTTTCTCGACTTCGAACCGCGCCGCCGATGCACTCGTTGCAAATAGAACGATGGCCAACCCAATTCGCGAATAGAAACATTGATACATTGAATTCACCCCTTTTGTTGAACAGCAACCGTTGGCCACATTCCGTCGGATGTGTGTTGCTTTATCATGGACCGCATTCACGGGACGTTTAGCGCTGGCCGAGTCGTCTGGCGGCGGACAGAGTCGTCTGGCGGCGGACAGATGTCACGGACGTATCACAGCACCCGATTGTATCGGTCCAAATGATCGCTGCCTACCGTTGGCGCGCTTTTGCAGCCGTCGCGACGCGGAGAAAATCGGCAAGTTCGACCTCTTGATACCCCAGATAGGAATCCATGATTTGCTTGACACGACGGCGATCGTCGTCACGCCATTTCTTTTCGTAGCGATGTTCACTGCGAAGGCGTGATCGAATTTTCGTGTCGACGATATGCGTTTTCGTCACTTCCGTAGGCACGGCATCGCGGGTCGCAATCGCTTTGTTGAGAGCCAAACGCGGCGATGGAGATGGGGAACCGGGCATGATTGCGTTGAGCCGGGCGTGCCAGTCAGTGAATTCACGGTAGCGCCGGACAATTTCCGGCGATTTGGCCACCAAACGGGCGCTATAGGTCAAATGCGGATTGGTCAGCGTGAGTGTTTTACTTTGCCGGTCCCCTTCTTCTTTTAGGCTGGGATTGAGTGCTGCTTGGCGGTCCGGCGCCATTTTGCGGATTCGATCCTGCTGCAAAACGAAATGACGCGCTAAATCTATCCGTGAAATCCGCGTATACTTTTTCTTGATCGTGTCAATCAGAATCAACACTTCCTGATCCCGCAATAAGATCGAGGAACGCCCAACGTCGACCGCGCCAATATCGTATGTGGCCTTTTCATCGAACAGTGCGATGCGATGTTCGAGCGGCTGTTGGCCGTCGTCAGCGTACACCCTCGACTCTACGCGGAATTCGACGGCATGGGTATTCATGGAAAACGGCAAGACAAGAAACAGCAGGAAAAACGAGCGGAAAACACAGAGCCGCTGTGGGCGAATGTGGCGCAATTTGGTAATTGTTTGAATCATCAAAACTTCGATCCTCAGTGCGACATTAGGCTTTGGCTCTGCTAGCATTTTCAGGCCTGGGCGGCCATGATTATGAAATGAGCAACGCAGGTTACCTCGGGCTCACCGCATCGGTCCAGACCGAAGCTAGAATTCGTTTTTCCACAAGCCTTGGAGCTTAGACCACGATGTCCACGACAACGGCGAAACCGACGGGCGACACCTTTGAAGCCCTCAAATCCAAAATTGCTCAACGAACGGCCAAGGTAGGCGTTATCGGTTTGGGTTACGTGGGATTGCCATTACTGCATGCATTCGTCGAAGCTGGTTTTGGCACTATCGGCTTTGATGTCGACGAAGAGAAGATCAGGTCATTGAACAAGGGTGAAAGCTATATCGCGCACATTCCATCAGAATGGATCGCCAAATGGCGGGCTGATGCGACATTCTCGGCGACGGCGGATATGTCGCGGCTCGCGGAAGCGGACGCCCTATTGATCTGTGTCCCAACGCCGTTAAACAGCAGCCGCGACCCGGATTTGGCGTACGTCGAATCCACAACACGGCAGATTGCCCGCACGCTGCGACCAGGTCAGCTTGTTGTGCTCGAAAGCACAACTTACCCCAGCACAACCCGTGATGTGATACTTCCGCTACTTGGACAACACGGCATGACGTGTGGCGAAGATTTCTTTCTGGCGTATAGCCCGGAACGCGAAGATCCCGGCAATCCAGATTTCAGCGCTCGCGGCATCCCCAAGGTTGTCGGTGCTATTGATCCCAGTAGCCTCGCCGTGGCGCTTGCTCTGTATGAATGCGCGGTCGTCAAAACGGTCGCCGTCTCGTCATGCGAAATCGCGGAAGCGTGCAAGATATTGGAGAATACGTACCGCTCGGTCAATATCGCGATGGTCAACGAACTCAAAGTGTTGTTTCAAGAGCTGGGCATCGACATTTGGGAAGTCATCGATGCGGCGAAGACAAAACCGTTTGGCTTTCAGGCTTTTTATCCTGGGCCCGGGCTCGGCGGTCACTGTATTCCCATCGATCCGTTTTATCTCAGTTGGCTCGCCCGACGGCATGATATGTCGACGCGATTCATCGAGCTTGCCGGTGAAATCAATTCGTCGATGCCCGCATACGTAGTTGCACAAGTTGTGGAAGCATTGAACGATCGGAGCAAACCGTTGCGGGGCAGCCGCATCGCGGTGCTCGGAGTAGCGTACAAGAAAGACGTGGATGATCCACGCGAGAGCCCATCGTTTCATTTGCTAGAAATGCTGCGCCAGCGCGGTGCGGTTCTAGCCTACAACGACCCTCACATTCCCCGGCTGCCGCCGATGAGGAACTACGACGTCCCCGATCTGGAAAGTCAAGAACTCACTGCGGATTTTCTCGCGGAGCAAGATTGCGTGCTGATTGCGACAGACCATTCGGCTTACGATTACGACTTCATTGTAAGCCATGCCAGGTTGGTGGTGGACACTCGCAATGCGACAAGAGACGTAAGCGGCGGACGTGAAAAGATCGTCAAGGCGTAAACATCTTGTCGAATGCTCGGCTTCCTTCATTCACTTCGCTGGGAGGTCAGTATCATGCGCCAACCGAAGCCTTCGTTCAGAAAGCAGACAAAGAGCTGGTACGTTCAAATCGACGGTAAGCAGATTAATCTGGGAACGAGAAAACGCGACGCGTGGAACAAATACCACGAAAATATAGCGGGCGGCATTGTCTCGACAAACACAGAGACCCTTGCAGGTTTACTGGGGGCGCAACCGGTCGTCCGCACGTCGTTTAATGC
>CBDUAB010000306.1:0-5391 GCA_965365045.1 uncultured Planctomycetales bacterium | reverse complement strand
ACGTTGGATTGGCCGCGGGTGCCGTGGCAATGCTTACGACGTTAGGTGTCGGAGTGGTGTCGGGGGCTAGTGTCGACGCGCATTTGTTCATCAAGGCCACGTGGTATGGTTTTTGCGCGCTCCTTTCGAGCGTGCTGATGACAGGCTTACTGCCTTTTATCGAAAGACTCTTGGATGTTCAAACGGACATCAGTTTGTTGGAACTGGGCGATGTAGCGCATCCGTTGCTTCAGGAAATCGTTCGCCGTGCGCCCAGCACGTACAATCATTCGATCAATGTGGCTTCGATCGCGGAATCGGCCGCCGAGAGTATTGGCGGTAACGGTTTGCTGGTACGTGTTGGAGCCTATTTCCATGATATTGGTAAGATGCTCAAGCCTCAATACTTCAGTGAAAACCAATCGGACAGCAACCGACATGAGTCGCTGTTGCCTGCGATGAGTACACTAATCATCATCGCGCACGTTAAAGACGGAGCGGACCTCGCCCGCCAACATCATTTACCCCAATCAATCATCGATTTCATTTTGCAGCATCACGGCACGACGTTGGTCGAATACTTCTATAGTCAGGCAAGCAAGCAATGTGCGGACGACCCGGATGCCGGCGCAGTGGACGAAGGTAGTTTTCGCTATCCTGGCCCGCGACCGCAGACGCGCGAAGCGGCCGTATTGATGCTAGCCGATAGCGTCGAGAGTGCTTCACGATCACTCCAAGATCCAGCGCCAGCCCGCATTGAAAGCCTCGTAAATGAGCTCGCGATGAAAAGATTACTCGACGGCCAATTCGATCAATGCGGGTTAACGCTAAAGGAATTGAGGACCGTTCAAGACAGTCTTATCAAATCCCTTACCGCCATGTATCACAGCCGAGTCAAATACCCGGATCAACAGACCGCTTGATCACGCATGTCACCGATTCGCGTCAACATTAATAACCAGCAAGACGTCATTGAGATCGACCAACAACTGGTCGTGGATGCTATTCGGCGCGTGCTCGCGGCACACGGCGTTACCACCGCCGAGGTCAGTGTCGCGGTGGTCGACGACGCACGAATCCACACCCTCAATCGGGTACATCTGAACCACGATTATCCGACCGATGTATTGAGTTTTGTCTACAACACAAGCGCAAACGCGGTCGACGGCGAGTTGCTTGTGAGCGCCGAAACGGCTCGTCGCGCGTGCGCGGAGCACGGTATGGCAGCACATGACGAGTTATTGCTTTACGTCGTTCATGGGACATTGCATTTGGTAGGTTACGATGACCAGACAGATGACGCACGAAGGATCATGCACGCCCAAGAACGGGCTGTCCTGCAGCAGATGGGAATTACGCTGCCTGGGCAAACGCCGGTCGTTAAGAAATAGGAGGAGACGTTTTGAATGTCGCGATCGGAACCTGGCTGATGCCGATGGCAATTCTGTTGCTGTTAAATGTTTCGCTTGGTATTCGCGTGATTCAGGAAGTTGCTTGGCATGACCTGAAGACATACAGTCTGCGCCGAAGTCGTCGTGACCGGTTTGACACGATCCACGACGAGCACGACCAAGTGATGCTGCGTCTTGAGGCGGCACGGACTTTCTGCCATTTGTTCGTGTTGATTGCCGCAATCGACTGGATGCCCGAGACACTTGATGAGAATTCGGAATCGATTTGGATCCTCTTTTTGCGATTGGCCGTTCCGCTTGGGATCGCTCTCTTAGCGGCCACGGTGTGGCTGCCAGCGGCCGTGGAGCGTTTTTGGGGAACGCCAATTCTGTTTCATTTTTGGCGAATGTACCGTGCCATAAGCCAGTTGGCCGTGCCGCTTGAAGTCGGCACCAATCTGTTCGTCGCCATGTTTAGTCGCTTGACTCCAGATCAACAGGAGCATGATGAGGAAGAAGCCTTCGAAGATGAAGTTTTGGCGATCGTCACCGAAGGGTTGCATGACGGCCATCTCGAAGCCGAGGCGCGCGAAATGATCGAAGGCGTGATGGAGTTGGGAGACGCAAACGTTGCTGACATTATGACGCCTCGATCCAAAATAGATGCTTATTCCATCGACGTAGGCTGGCAGAAGATTCTTGCCTTTGCCACGGACGTCGGTCGAACAAGGATTCCGGTTTACGAGGGTTCGCTCGACAACATCATAGGAATCCTTTACGTCAAGGACCTGCTCGCCGAGCTACGAAATCCACTGGATGGCCGCTCCCCATTACGAGAGTTGCTGCGTGAAGCATGGAGGGTACCCTTGACCAGGCCGCTGGACGACATGCTGCAGGATTTTCTCCACACGCGAAATCACTTGGCGATCGTTGTTGACGAGTACAGCGGAGTGGCCGGATTGGTGACGATCGAAGATGTATTGGAGGAGATCGTTGGTGAAATCGTCGATGAGTCGGACGAGGAACATGTCGGAGAGATTCGTCAGCTATCACGCAACAGCGCCGAGATTCGAGGTCGAGCGCACTTAGCGGAAATCAACGACCACCTTGGCATCGAACTGCCAGATTCGGACGATTTTGAAACCATTGCTGGCTTGACGATTAGCAGTTTTGGTCGAATTCCGGCTGTTGGCGAATCGTTTGAAATGGGTTCGCTGCGAATCACCGTGCTTGAATCGAATCGCCGCCGCGTGGAACGGGTGCAGATTGATTCCGACGGACCCATGGTCCAGGAGTCCGGCTAGTCAGGACATGCAAGCGATGATACCAACGCTTTAGCTCGAATAATGTGACAGACGGTGGTCGTCTGACCTTGACCCCGTCTTGCCCGATACCCTACAGTTTCGCGTCTTTCAACGTATTGTGCGGCGGAATCGTTCTGACGATGCCGCGCTGCGTCGCGTTTAAGCTCTTCTCCAATGTTGCTTTTCTATGTTTAGGTCAATCGTTCCCATGCACAGCGATTGTGATTTCCGGTCTGCTATGGGTTGGCTAGTGATGGTTCTGTTGGCCGTCGGGTCATGCTTGGGTTGTTCGTCCATCGGCGAGAAATCGTCGAGCTGGAGGCTGCCGTTTACCAAGCCCGCAGACAGCGAACAGGCGAGCGTCGATGAAGAATCACCATTAGACGCGAAGCAAGGTCTCATCGAAGAACTTTCGTTCATCGACGGCACCCGCGAAACGCTTTCGCGCATCGTACCGTTTTCGAAGCCGGGTAAGTCGGATAGCGACGCGAAGCTTTACAAAGGTCACGAGTTGTTCAGCAAGGCAAGCACAGCGCAAGGAGATGAACGGCGGCGTCTGTTTGATAAAGCGGCAGATGCTTACACGGATGCCTCGAAACGGCTTAAGAAGTCACCGGCACAAGAAGACGCGATGTTCTGGATGGCGGAAAGTCACTTCTTCGCCGACAATTATGCCAAAGCGGCCCCCGTTTTCGACGATTTAATCAAACAGTATCCCAACTCACGCTATCTCGATACGATCGGCAAACGTCGTTTTGCCGTCGCTCAGTATTGGCTCGAACTCAGGGAACAAGATAGTTCGTTCAACTTATATCCAAACTTATCCAATCGGCGCCGTCCCACGGTGGACACTTTCGGTCATGTGCTGCGGATTTTCGATCGGATTCGGTTTGATGATCCAACCGGTAAACTTGCCGACGATGCGACAATGGCGGCAGCAGTTGCCAATTATAAACGCGGCCGCTACCAGCAGGCCGACGTGTTGTTTGACGACTTGCGCGAGAATTTCCCAAACAGTGAGCATCAATTCCAAACGCACCTATTGCAGTTGGAGTGCAAACGAAAGCTCTATGAAGGGCCTGATTACGACGGCATCGCATTGGATGAAAGCGAGAAGCTGATCCAACAAATGGTCCTGCAATTCCCAGACAAGGCGCGAGATAAACGCGATTTCTTGGAGGAAGTTAGCAAGGATATACGACTGAAAAAAGCGCAGCGAGATTATGAACTCGCGAAGTTCTATGACCGTCGCAAGGAATTTGGGGCCGCTCGCATGTCGTATGCGCGCGTCGCCGAGATGTACGGCGATACGAATCTGGCCCGCGAAGCCGAAACACGATTAGCTCAACTTGGCGGTGAACCCAACATGCCCGAAGAGCGGCTTCAGTGGTTGGCGGACCTGTTCCCAGATGAAGAGAAGCCCAAACCGCTGATCGCTAGCGACACGTTGGATACGTTGCGACGTTAACGTTGTGGGTGATTGGCGAATTATGAACGGACAACACTTGGCGCAGCGTCCGCTCGGAGGCAACTCGCCGGTGTCAAACGGTTCTCGGCGCACAATCGCTCCTGTCCTGTCGGCACTGGTGCTCGTCAGTCTGGCCGGCTGCGCTGGCTATCAGATCGGTCACCGGTCGCTCTACCGTTCTGACGTTTATTCGGTCTATGTCCCCGTGTTCGAATCCGACAGTTTACGGCGCAATTTGGGTGAGCAGCTAACCGAAGCGGTCATCAAACGAATTGAACTCAGGACGCCATACAAAGTCGTCAGTGGAGTTCACGCCGATAGTGTCCTATCCGGACGAATCTTGCAGGACTACAAATACGTTGTAGCCGAAAACGTCAACGATGATCCACGAGACATCGAAGTTGAGTTTAAGATCGAGGTCTCCTGGCGGGATCGCCGCGGGGACTTGATCTCCGAAACGTACACATGTGGCATTCCTTCATCGATTGTCACGTTCGGCCAAGCGGTTCCGTTAATCCCCGAATCCGGTCAGTCGGTTGCCACCGCACACCTAGCGGCCATCGAGGCGCTAGCAGAGCAGATTGTGTCCCGAATGGAAATTCCGTGGTGATCGGGATCAGGGATCAGGCGTCAGTAGGAGTGAACGGTAGTCGCCACTACAATACAGTGATCACAAACCCAAAATCAGCAATCAATAGCCAAAATCGCCATTTTTTGCTGACCCCTGACCCCTGACCCCTGACCCCTGATGCCTCGCGCCTTTCAATGGCAACTACGTACGGGCGTTTTGACATTCGGTCAGCGCCCGCTAATCATGGGGATCGTCAATGTCACTCCCGACAGTTTTTCGGACGGCGGGCACTATTACCAAAAGACGGCAGCAATTGACCGTGTGCGACAACTGGTCGAGGACGGAGCCGACATACTGGACATTGGCGGCGAAAGTACGCGACCCTACTCAGAACCGGTCGCCGATGACGAAGAGATGCGTCGTGTCATCCCGGTCATCGAAGCTGCTCGCAAGCAAACCGATTTGCCGATTTCAGTTGACACTTCCAAGGCCATCGTCGCCCGCGAAGCCATCCGCGCCGGTGCCGAAATCATCAATGACGTCACTGGCTTTGAAGGCGACCCTGACATGGTGTCCACTGCAGTTGACTCGCGTGCTGGTTTGTGCGTTATGCACATGCAGGGCACCCCACAGACCATGCAAGACAACCCAACCTACGGCGATGTCGTTACCGATGTC
>CBDUAB010000305.1:0-5394 GCA_965365045.1 uncultured Planctomycetales bacterium | reverse complement strand
AGACAAACGAGATGGTTGATGACGCTGCTGTTTATTTCATTTCCGTCAGATCTGGCGACGTCTTCGGCTGTTTTTCTGACTCCGCTGAAGCGTGAGGCGCAGCCGCCGAGTCCTTTTTCTTCGTGACAGCGACCACGGCCAAGAACAGATAGTAAAGACCGACGCATTCCACGATTATTCCGGTGACCAACGCGGGTAAGAAACCCTGCAGTCCAGGAAAGATCAGAATGCCGCCAATTAACATGGGAATCAAAGCAATTCCAAAATTGTTCACGGCTGTGAAATCACTACGGGACTTCTCGTGCTGGTTAATGGCGGATTGGGCCGAAGCATTGGCCAGCTCTCGCATTGCCGTAAGATTCTGCTCCGGCGCTTTACTGCGCGGCATGAATTCGCCAGGACGCATGACTTCATCGGACTCTGCTGAAACTTGGGGTGTTTCGGCGGTTTGGTCCTTCAGCTTCGCGTGCGATTCCGACGATACTGACGGAGTCGGATCATTTGGGACTGCGTTTTCTTGGACTGCTTCGGGTGACGTGCCGACCCGAGCAAGTAGATTCTCCATGTAATCCTCGATCGACAATTCACCACCAGCCGCCATATCAGCCGCGATTGATTCCTCCTCGTCAGGCAAGGAAATCGACAGTTCGTTTTCCACATCGTCCAAGTCACCGAACAACAAATCGCTATTCGATTCTGAGTCGCCTGTCGATTCTCCATCTGAGTCGTCGAACGACTCCGCTTCCCAATCGTAATTGATTTCGGAGCTATCGTCTCGAATGTCTTCGTTCTCGTTGGTTTCCTTGTCTTCGTTGTCGGAATCGGCGAAACGAGATAGATCAAAATCCGGTTTTTCACCGAGCTGACTCAAGAAGTCGTGCGTATTGTTGCCGCTCCCAGTCGTAGGAAAATCGTTGCCGCCAGTGCCTGCACTGGACTCCGCAGTGTTTGTCTCTTGATCGTGCGAAAGCAGCCCGTCGTCTGACCAAAAGTCGTCGTCCTGCGATTCCTCCATCGATGAATTCGATTCCAAGTCCGATTTTTCGGCCAATTGATTCAAGAAGATATGCGTCGCATTGCCTGCCGGAGAAGGCTCGCTGCCGGCGGTCCCAGCAATGGACTCCGCTGAATCCGCGTCTTGATCGTGCGAAAGTAGGCCGTCATCTGTCCAAAAATCCTCGTCTTGTGATTCCTCCGTCGATGAAGGCGATTCCAAGTCCGATTTCTCGGCCAATTGATTCAAGAAAATATGTGTCGCATTGCCTGCCGGAGCCGACTCGCTGCCGGCGATCCGTTCACTCGACTCCGTTGAATCCGCGTCTTGACCGTGCGAAATCAGCCCATTGTCTGACCAAAAGTCGTCGTCCTGCGATCCCTCCGCCGATGAAATCGATTCCAAGTCCGATTTCTCGGCCAGTTGATTCAAGAAGACATGTGTCGCGTTGCCAGCCGGGGCAGGCTCTCTGCCGGCCGTCCCTGCACTGGACTCCGCTGAATCCGCGTCTTCATCGTGCGAAATCAGCTCGCTGTCCGACCAAAAGTCATCGTCGTCCGAACCGGCGGACGAAGGCAATTCAGCATCTGGCTTTTCGCCAAGCTTACTGAGGAAATCGTGAGTGTTGCTGCGGTCATCGACAGAGGAAGACTCATCGTCATCGCTGGCATTTGCTTCTTCGTCGAGATCACTGCTATTCGGAAAAAACCCATCCTCTTGATCTACTTCGGTTCGATCGTCCAATTCTCGCAAGAAGGACATGTCATCCAAGCCTGATGAGTCTTCTCGTGGAGCCACGTTTGCGATTCCGTCATCTTCGTCCGCATTGGTCTCGCTGAATTCCGTCACATCCAAGTCGTCGGCATCGCGTGATTCTTCCGAGTCACTCCATTCCTGTTCGAGATCGTCGAGTTCGTCATCATTTGTGTACGGTACCGGGTGCTCGTCAGTAGCATTCGCGCTTGGGGCTTCGATTTGATCGAGTTCAGAGGAGAGTTCGCATGCCCCTATCATGCTTGGCTCGTCGTCTGTTGAGCCGACATCGGCTGGGCCGGGATCGGCCGTAACGTTATTAGGCATCACCTCGGAAACGCCCACTTGGTTCGATATCTCGGCAGCGTAGCTCAACGCATCGCCCATGCCGTCATCGGTCGGCGTCAGTTCAGTTTCTGGTTCCGCAATTTGTTCCAGCTGTTGGCGCTCCGTTTCGAGAGCTTGGCGAGCGTCGTCGAGTTGCTGTTGCTCGTCTTGTAACGTCTGCCGGTCCATCTCAAGCTGTACTTGAGACTGCTCAAGCTGCTGCTGGGATTGCTCAAATTGTTCCCGGGACGTCTCAAGATGTTGCTGAGATTGGGTTAGATCCTCCTGGGATTGAGCCAACTGTTCACGACTAAGTTCGAGCGACTCTCGACCTCGCTGAAGCTCCTGCTGAGCAGCCTCCAGCTGTTGCTGTTCCGCCGCCATGTCCTGCTGCTGGCCAACGTCCTGTCGCTCTTGATCGAGATGTTGTTGCGATTGGTCGAGTTGCTGTTGGTCTTGATCGATCTGGTGTCGTTCTTGATCGAGGTGCTGCCGGTCTTGGTCGAGTTGCTGTCGCAATCCTTCCAACTCTTGTCGCTCCTGCTCCTTTGATGCGACGTCGGCGGCGAGCTGTTTCAACTGGTCCGAGGCCGCTGCCAGGCGAGCGGACTGCTCTTCTTGCTGTTGTCTAGCCTCGCTTAACTCCCGCGAAAGTGATTCCCGTTGCTCTTCGGCGTCTGCGGCGCGCTGCTCAAACTGCGCGATTTCGTTCTTGAGATCGGCTTGTTCCTGCTGCCATTTCTGGCTTTCAGCGTCCCAATGCGCCTTCAGCTCCGCAATCTTCTCTTCGTCGACTTCAGATGTGGACACTCGCGCCGCGGCAAACTGTTCGGACTGTTCGATCAACTGCTGATGTGAGTCTTGGAGTTCTTGGATACGATTTCCGAGTTCCTGCCGATAGTGTTCGAGATCCTCTTCGCGACGAGCAAGCGAGCTACTAAGGTCCGCGACACGGGAGCTGAGCTGGCCCGCGTATTTCTTGCCTTCTTGCTCCTCACGTGCGCGCCGCTCCTCGAGTTCCTCGCACCGAGTCCGCGAATCAGCCTCGCTGGCTTCGATCTGCGTTTGGCGTGACGCGACTTCGTCTGCGAGCTTCTCCTCAATCCGTGCGACATGTTGTTCTAGATCAACGCGTTGCTCTTCGAATTTGGCTGCTTCAGTGTCAGCTGTCGCTTGCAGTTTCTCAAGGTCATGTCGCAAACGGTCGCAAACGCCTTCTTGCTCTTTGCGCTCGACCTCAAGCTGATTGACCCGTTCCGTGGCAGCGGTCAGGTCTTGTTCCAATTCGCGTCGTTCATCGCTCCATGCGTCGTGTTGCTGGATGTGAACGGCACCAGCAACGTTTGATGTTTGTGATTCCATGCTTTCAATCCTCTCTATTAACTGGGCCGTATCATAACTCTCGGTTGCCAATTGGTATTGCAACTGTGATGCGCGCGCCTCGGCTTCAACTAGGCGTCGCATCAACTCTCGTTGTGGCAGTCGTTCCAGCGGTGTACCTGGATACGCGATAGGCGACCAATCGTTATCCGACTGCGCTTGCGAAAGCGCATGGCGCAGGCGTCCGGCAGTCGGCTTGCAACCTGCCTGCGAAACACGTTCATCGTCAACGACACGTATGCACAAATTGGCTAATCGTAATTCATCGCCTTTACGCAGTGTCGTGTCGTCGAATGAGCGGCCGTTAAGCCACGTGTTGCCGGCCCAGCGCCGCACGATGGTGTGGTCATCACTCCGCAATATGACGCAATGTACAGGGCGGACTCCAGTACCTTTGAGGCGGAGCTCGCAACGTTCATCCGAGCCGATCGCGCACTTCGCGCCGCTCATGTGGAATGTCTGCGAACGGCCGTCCCCCTTGTCGATTTCCAAAACAAGTTCGCCGACCGGTTCGCCAAGGAGCTGGGAAGGATCGAAATTCATTCGATTTCGGATTTTCGCTACGTTCATCTGAGATTCATCTGCTCAAGAGAGGAAGCAATAAAAAAACGCCGCTGTGGCGCTCGCGCTGTATACATACTCAGCCATTCGCTGCCGGCACATTTGCAAGTCAACAGAGTCATCTACCTCACACGGAAGGTGCCGTCAAAAATTGCAGCTTGAGCGGATCAAGCGAATCGAGACGCTGGCGCTGCTCGCTTAGGAAAAACGCAGACCGCATAAAAAGATCTGTAATCCGAGGCCTAATCTGTCGATTATCGCTAGGCGGCGAAACGTGCGGATTGAACGGGTTCTCTACCCTCCCAGAGAGGGTTTTGGTGACAACCCGGGCATTTTCCGTCCCAATACCGAATGTCCTTTGCGGGACATTTGAAGCCGGCGCAAGCGAAGTGGTAAGCCTTGTAAATGACGTCTCCATAAGAACTTAACGGAGAACAGTGGCGGCTTCCCAGAAAATTGGTTGTGCCGGCAAAGAACCCCCCGTGGGGCTACATGCGTACTATAGTTTGGTTATCCCCAACCAAGCGGTTGTCGCACTGAGAAGGCGGCGCGGGGATTGAAACGTGATGGAACGGAACGAGGCAATTCGTGGGACACCGGATGAGTGGGTTCACTCGGTGGTGTCGAAGGTGATCAAATGGCGCGCAAAGACGCAATCAAGAACCTCAGAGATGTACTCATTAAACGACGTGACGCCTTGCGTAAGGCGCTTGCCGGTGATTTAAGCCTCTTGAAAGAGCTTCGAGAGCAATCTTCCGGCGACGTGGTCGACTTTGCGCTGGACTCCGCTCAGGATGAAATCAGCTCACAACTTGCGGAAGTTGAAAGCCGCGAGCTTGGTAGTATTGACAACGCTCTCGAGCGAATTCGTGAGGACACGTATGGAAAGTGCGAGGGATGCACAAGCTCAATTCCTTTGACTCGACTCCAGGCTTTGCCGTACGCCACATGTTGTATTAATTGCCAACGGGAGTTGGAGAAGCAGGGAATCAACACGAACGGTCCGGTTGACTGGAGTGCTGTTTTCGGCGACGGCGATACGGCGGTGGCAGACATGGAAATGGATCTATCCTAGTCGATCCTACTGCTTGCGAGAGGTGGACGGCAACTGGCGGCAGACAGACCGATAACCCCGGTCACGGCTGGTAAGCCTCATCGACTCTTTCAAGGAAGAAAGGGGGGTTGCCGCATGCGTGCTATTCGTTTGTATCTCGTCGCATTTTTTCTCGTGGTTGTGGGGCTTCAACAGAACATTGAAATTGGTGTTCTCTCGGCTGAGGGACCAACCGCCGACCCGCTGCATGACAGCATCGTTCCTCACGTTGCCTCGCCTTTGATCGATGCTGGTCCACGCATCAAATCGAAACCGCTGGCGCCCC
>CBDUAB010000304.1:0-5399 GCA_965365045.1 uncultured Planctomycetales bacterium | reverse complement strand
CGATGGCCAACACGGGTCAGCCCAATAGTGGTGGTTCGCAGTTCTTTATTAATACGGTTCACAACCCGAATCTCGATTGGTTTTCCGCAGGTCCGTCGCAGCATCCTGTCTTTGCCACGGTCCTTGAGGGAATGGACGTCGTGGAGAAAATCGGCACCGCGAAAACGGATGCCAACGATCGGCCGATCGAACCGATACAGGTGATTAGTATCACCGTCGACGGCGACGCCTAACGAAATCGCGTGGATATCGGGGCGCGGAGTCAAACAGATGCTAGAGCTGTACGATCAGATTCAAGAAGCGGTGGCGACGGTTCGTGACCAATGGTCGGCCACGCCGCACGCCGGCCTAATCTTGGGGACCGGTTTGGGAAGCTTGGTCGAAAAGATACAGATCGAAGCCTCCATCGACTACGATACAATACCGCATTTCCCACGGTCAACTGCTTTGAGTCACCGTGGTCGTCTCGTTTGCGGGCGACTTGGTAATCTGCCTGTGATGGCCATGGAAGGTCGCTTTCATATGTATGAAGGCTACGCGCTCAAGCAGATCACATTACCGGTACGCGTCATGCGTGCGATGGGCGCACAACTTCTGGTCGTGTCGAACGCCTGCGGGGGACTCAATCCCTACTATCGTAGTGGGGACGTTATGCTGATCGACGATCAGATCAATCTGATGGGTGACAACCCGTTAATTGGGATCAATGACGATCGACTCGGACCACGCTTTCCCGATATGTCGGAGCCATACGATCATGGGCTGATCGAGCGTGCGATGGAATTCGCGCGCGGTGCGAATATTCATGTCCATCGTGGTGTCTTTGTGGCCGTGTCGGGACCAAATCTTGAAACACGCGCCGAGTATCGTTTCTTGCGAAACATTGGCGCTGATGTCGTTGGCATGTCGACGGTGCCCGAGACTATCGTGGCGGTTCACTGCGGTATGCGTACCATCGGATTTTCAGTGATAACGGACATGTGTTTTCCCGATTCTTTGGAGCCGGCCAACGTCGACGAAATCATAAATGTGGCCAAGAGCGCGGAACCAACATTGACGTCACTCGTTATGGGTGTGCTAGCTCTTGAGCAACCGTTGCAACAATCTTGACTCGCACAGTTTTGTGAAACGGTTGGTTGTCACTTAAGCATTTGACGTTAAATCTCTACCTGACTTCAGCGAATGATAGCAACCTGTCGTGGAAATCGAGATCCGACTGGCTGCAACACATTCGGCCTGACTATAATCCGCACCCTCATCTCCAGCCAGACTGGATTGGACGCCAATAAGCCTACACAGGACCACGGATGGTCGCTGGACGTCGATATCCTGCGCTCTTTCGCTACGGGTTGTGCATTGCCACGATCACGGTCTTGCATGCGCTGCCCGGGTGTTTTGTCAGCGCGGCTGCAACCGACGCCGAGCTATGCCTACGCATCGCTTGGGGTGGAGGCACCGCGGCGCGATGGCAAGGGAGCATCTCACTGGACGACGGTACGCTTGTGGAAATTACATCGCTCGGAATTGATCAAGACGCTCAGCATTCGTTTCTTTTGAGCGACAATGTAATGCAATTGTCCGCGCCTCGCCCACGTACTTACGAGGCGGTTGACGTTACACTGCGGGCTCCATTGAATGCCAATGTCATCGTCGAACTGTCGCACACAGGGATGACAAAGCAACGAACGATTTCAATTCCGATCTCTAAGCTAATCGCTGGACGTCACACGGAACCACTGGACGAACAGGGCAATCGACTGCTTATTCGCCGTGCGCCCGGCGATGCGCTGAGAGTTGATATACAGCGCGACCACCTCGTGTTCGCGCCAAACGAACCCTGGTCGATTCGCATTTCGCCACACCTATTGGGGAGTTCATTTCGAGGTTCCGCGGCCATAGCAGCTCGGTTGCTGAAGGGTCGCACGGATCATGCGATTTGGTCAACACAACAAGAGCTATCAATAAACAAGACTGGCACGGTCGATCGCGCGGCTGAGCTGCAAATACCGGTTCCCGAAATGGAAGGGGTCTACGATCTGGAGTTGCAGGTCGTGCGCAGTCGTACGCGTTCGCTGTTGCCGTCAACGGAAACCGTCGTTAGCCGACGTGTGCAGTTCGTGGTCGTTGACAACAAAGAACCGACACACGACAACCAAGATGGTTGGACTGAAGTACTAGGTTTTGACCCAGTCCAGCCGAACTGGAAGAAGCGACTGGCGAGTATTTCGCCATGGAACGCACTGAAGCCTGGACAGCCGCGGTCGTTTGGCAGTGGCGACGCGACCATCTGGAAACGCGAGGCGAAGTCCTGGACGCGTTTGTCGCCAGACGGCTGGCAGGCCTATGCGTTGCCCATCGACAAGCCGGGTGAGCCGCACACATTGGAAATCGAATACCCGGGCGAGATCCCGCAGACTCTGGGCATTAGCGTGATCGAACCGAATAGCGCCGGCAAAGTCGTACCTGTCGGCGTGGATACGGCGATTCACGTGGAGGCGAGCCAAACGGTCCCAGTCGAGCCACAGCGTTACCGTCTGATCTTTTGGCCACGCACCGAGTTACCTTATCTGTTACTCACAAACCGGCAGTCAAAACGTTCCGCGACGTATGGTGAGATTCGTCTCTTTCATCGCTCGGAGCTTCCAATTGTGCCGATTGAGCGTACGCAAGCTGAACATCGGATGGCCATCGCGCAGTTTTCACGGCCGTTGTTTTGCGAAGTATTTGGTGCCAGCGACGCGGTCGATCCGGAAACGGGCCAAGCGCTTGATGATTGGTTGACATTTTACGAAGGAGCAAGTCGCCTCATCGAGTTTGCCAAGTATCTCGGGTACGACGCCATTTCGTTGGCGGCACTTTGCGAAGGAAGCGCGATCTATCCGGTGGATGGCATCCAACCAACTCCCAAATACGACACGGGTGCTTACTTCACAAATGGACAAGATCCGGTACGGAAAGACGTTCTGGAAATGCTTTTTCGCATGTGCGACCGTGCCGGATTGAAACTTATTCCGTCACTGGAGCTGTCGGCCCCCATCTCGTCACTGCAGGCGACGTTGCGCGGTGACGCCTCCGGATCGATTGGCATCAGACTAGTCAACGCGCTCGGTCAATCGCGGACCCGAACCGCTACCGGTCAAATCAACGTCAGCACGATCTACAATCCCCTTGATCAGCGCGTGCAAACGGCGCTCGTGGGTCTTGTCGATCAGCTTGCAAGCCGATATGGCGGTCACGCATCGTTTGGCGGCGTGGGCGTCGTACTGGCGCGCGGGACAAGTTCTTATTTGCCAGGTCTTCAATGGGCAAGCGATCCGGTAACGCTGGCGGAATTCGCCCGTGAGGCTGACCTGGACGTGGATCATCGCGGCCGTGTGACGACCGACCACGTTCGGTTGCTTTCGAATCAAACATACCGAGATGAATGGCTGGCGTGGCGGTCTCGTCGATTGGCAGGCATGTACCAAAGGATGGCACAGGTTGTGCGACAATCGCAACCAGATGCTCGACTTTACTTGGCGATGACCGACTTGACGACCGAGCCCGCCGTGGCCGACGCGTTGAATCCTGGCTTGCCACGCGTTGATAAACTGCCCGCTGCCTTTAGTGAATTGGGAATCGATCCCACGCTCTACGACGAACAAGCTGGACTAAGCCTGCTGCGACCGCATCGCTTCGATCCGCTCAAAACGCTTATCGCGCGCCGTTCCGATTACGAACTCAACGCCGCCCAGGAGACGGATCGTTGGTTTGAGTCGTCCAACATCCGCGGTAGCAGTTTCTTTCACGCGCCTCGACCGAAACGCCTAGCGGACGTCGATGCAGCAAGTCCCTTTGGCCAGCAGAACACGTACACGTTGCTAACACCTCAAGTTGTTCCGGCGGGACCGGCTTGTCGGCGCCATATCGTGCATAGTCTAGCGAGCCGTGATTTGAATACCTGGTTGGACGGCGGTTGGACGGCCCTGCGCGATCAACATGGTTGGTTTGCCCCGATTTTGGACATATTTCGACGGCTTCCGGCGGAACCATTCGAGACCGTGCAAGTGCCGACTAACTTGGGCACGCGAATGGTGATGCGCACGTTGGCCAAGGATGGAGTCACCTACGCATATGTGGTCAACGATTCTCCGTGGCCAATCGAAGCACGTGTGCAGCTCGACGTGCCGGCTGCCTGTGAATTGCAAGCGCTCACGCCATTTAGACAACCGGGACGCTTGGAAGTTACCAACGACGGGGTTTGGTGGACCTTTCCAATGCAGCCGTACGACGTTTTGGCTGGCGTGCTGACGAGCACGGATGTGCGTGTGTTGTCGATTCGCAATGAGCTGCCAAATCACGTGTTGCCGGGATTGCGTACGCAAATTGCCGAACTGAGTGCGCGGGTGCAGCAGTTGACCACGCCGCGACCAATGTTGTTTACGGTAAACTCAGGTTTCGAAGCGCCGCAGCCGCTACAAGGTTGGGTCAGCACACGCATGACCGACGTCGAAGTCACAGCCGATCAAAACGTTCATTACGATGGCGCCCAAAGTTTGCGGATTGTCAGCAACGCTCCCCTGGCGTGGGTGCGCAGCGAACCATTTACAACGCCCCAAACGGGGAAACTGTTGCTACACGTTTGGATGAAGCAAGAACCGCGGACCGCACCAGCAAGAATTCGGTTGCTCGTGGAGAGCGCAAACGGCGACGAATCATTCTCACGACAGCTCGACATTCCAGCGCAGCAAGAACCGTCGGAGTCCGGGACAGACTGGCATGATCATGAAATCCGGATCGACGATCTGCCCGTCGATTCTGTTTCCCAGCTACGCGTGGGAATGGACATCCTGGGTCCCGGTACAGTATGGTTCGACGACATCGAATTGTTTGATTTGGCGTTCACGCGGAGCGAGCGAAACGAGTTGTCCAAGATCATCGCGCTGGCGGATTTGCAGTTGCGCGAAGGTCGAATGGGCGACTGTCAAACAACGTTGGAACGTTACTGGTTACGATACTTGTTGTCGTACGTACCGCCCGACAAAGAACGGATGGCACGAGCACGCGCAAAACGAGACAAGGCTGTGGCTCCGCGCACAGAACCGCGGCCGCCACGCACGTTGCGCTTGTGGGATCGCATGCGAAAGCTCGTGCCGACGATTCGTTGAGTAAGAGTCGCCGACTCGCTCCGCGAGTCGGTATTCCTGCTCGCAGAGCGAGCAGGCCACGTTCTTTTTTTCGCTAGCCCGGCGGCCAATCCAGCGCCCGGCCGCCAAGCAAATGAAAATGCAAATGGTCGACGGTCTGTCCTCCATCACTGCCACATTTGGTAACGCCGCGATAGCCGCCAGCTGCCAAGCCGAGCTCGTCGGCGAGCCGCTTGATCACAAGCAGGATGTGTCCCACAAGTGCTTGATCCT
>CBDUAB010000303.1:0-5403 GCA_965365045.1 uncultured Planctomycetales bacterium | reverse complement strand
A
This sequence comes from uncultured Planctomycetales bacterium, assembly GCA_965365045.1. Lineage (GTDB taxonomy): Bacteria > Planctomycetota > Planctomycetia > Pirellulales > Pirellulaceae > CBDUAB01. The sequence goes on along the minus strand of CBDUAB010000303.1, from coordinate 5,402 downwards.
TAATCCGCAAGTCGAAACGACAGTGCTGCAAGGCAATCGCAGCTTCCGTGTCGAGACTGAGGGATTTGGCGATATGGTGTTCGAGCTCTTTGAAAACCGCGTCCCCCGCGCGACGGATCGTTTCATCGAACTCTCGAACGACGAATTCTTCGAAGACATCATATTCCATCGAGTCATCAACGATTTTATTATCCAGGCCGGCGATCCAACGGGCACTGGCTCGGGCGGCTCGACGCTGGGCGACTTTGACGATCAATTCCATGTCGATCTGCAGCACAACCGAACAGGCCTGCTGTCCATGGCCAAATCCGGTGACGACACGAATGATTCGCAGTTCTTTGTAATCGAGGGCGCGGCGCGGCATCTCGACTTCAATCATTCAATCTTCGGCGTATTGGTCGAAGGCGAATCGAACCGCAACGCCATCAGCGATACTGCCCTCGTGGGTAGCAGCCCAACGATCGACGTGATAATCGAAGGAACGGACATCTTTGAGGATCGTGAGAATGCCGTCGTCATGCTCAAGGCACAGGCCGGCGCCAGTGGTTCGGCCAATATCACCGTGACCGTGACCGACGAACAGGGCCATTCCTTCGCGCAAACGTTCAACGTGGACATGCAAGACGACGTAGTCAACGGCGGCCCGTTCTTGATCGACATACCGACGATACAGACAACGGTCGACACTCCCGCCGTATTCCAACTGACTGCCATCGACGTTGAAAACGATGCCGTCGAGTTTAGCGGAGAGGTCGAGAGTGAGGCCGAAAGTAACGTGGACTCACTGAATGTCGATCCGTCTACGGGTGTCGTTACCGTCACGCCATCAGCCGGATTCGTTGGAACGATTGAGATTACAGTCAAAGTCGGACCAGTAACGCCGTCGAACACGTTCGACCCGTTTGACTCGCAATTGGTAACAATTAACGTTTCGTGACGGATCTTCACTCGCCGATCACTTTGACCAACACGCGTTTCGGCCGCCGCCCATCGAACTCACCGTAGAAGATCTGCTCCCAAGGTCCGAAATCCAGACGACCGTCCGTGATGGCTACGACCACTTCACGGCCCATGATTTGTCGTTTGTGATGTGCGTCGGCGTTGTCTTCGCCCGTGCGGTTGTGAGCATAACGCTGAGGCGACGCGTCAAACGGTGCGAGTTCCTCGAGCCACCGTTTGTAATCTTGATGCAAACCTGGTTCGTCGTCGTTGATGAACACGCTTGCCGTGATGTGCATCGCATTGCACAACATGAGACCTTCCTTGACACCGCTCTCTTGGACGATCTCCTCGATGCGCGGTGTAATGTTGATAAAGTCCATCCGTTCGGACACGGTAAATGTCAGGTATTCTGTGTGAGATTTCATGAATGCTTCCGTGGTTGAAGAAGGTTCGAATGTTTCCTTGTCTAGGGTTAAACTTTCCATTCCGCGCTGCGGAAACGTCAGTTGTCGAGCCGTAGGTGTTGGCAAGGATCTGGACTGCCTAAATGGCGAATTCTAAGAATGCACGTGGAGCCAAAGATCTGTAGCATTACTGAACAGAAATCGCCCGTACTTTTCGTTCCAAAGCGTTGACTCAAAAACCAAGGCAAGTAATGATTTAATAACAGTTGGTGCTTGATTCGAACAGCAAACGTAGCCAGGATAAAGAGGGGCAACCGTTTTTGGCATATTGTTTGCGGTTATAGCGTGTTTTCGTATTTGAACGTCAGATTGACAGCCAGTCAGACAGGAACTGAGGTTAACGCCATGAAAACACTCACGGGTCACCTGTTGATCGCGTCACCTCAAATCGGCGACCCTCGCTTCGAACGCACGGTCGTCTTGATAATGCACCACGATGAGGAAGGCGCCTACGGCGTCGTTCTCAATCGACCGATGGCCGAGACGGTGCGCAGCCTGTGGCAGAAACTTGGCGATGCTACCTGCACAATCGAACGCAATATCAATCTGGGCGGACCCGTTTCCGGACCGATCATTGCTTTGCATTGCCGACAATCGGCCGCCGAGTTCGAAGTTCATCCAGGGCTCTATGTGGCCGAGCAGAAAAAACACATCAAACAGCTTGTCAATAGCCCTGACGGTCCGCTGCGCATCTTCATTGGTCATGCAAGCTGGGACGAAGGTCAATTGGAGAACGAGCTGTCCCACGGATCTTGGTTGACCCTGCCGGCCAAAGCTGACTATGTCTTTCACGACGAGGATGACCTTTGGGTCACTGCGATGCGGGAAGTCGGTCGCGAGTTTTGCGAGACTGTCTTGGGCATTGAGAACTTCCCGGCCGACGTTTCGCTGAACTAGGCTTTGTTTCAAAACCAACACTGGTACGTAGACCGAATCCGATTGACACGTGGGTAGGACAGGATTTCATCCTGTCACCGACAGGTTGAAAACCTATCCTACCTGCGCTTTACAAAGTCTTGCCGGCTGATTCGCTGTTCGATTTTGGTTTTTCTTCCGCTAGAGTATCAGTTTCCGCGGTGACGGTGTCCATCGTCCATGGATTTACCCAATCGGTCCAGCGATCTAAATACGCTTGATAAGCGACCGAACTGTCGGCTCTCTCCAGCAGCCATTCCTTGGTTTCGGCCACGATCTGTTCTTCTTCATCCAATTCCAATTGACCGGCTACCACCCGCGACCGCAAGAAAACGAAATACGTATCAAGCACGTCGCAGCGGCAATAATCGCTGATCGCCGTGAGATCACCATTCTCATACATGTCTTGAACCATGTCACCCTGCACGTCCATCTTGCCCGGCTTGGTCAACAGATTCGCGGCCAGATTCAATCCGCCGCTGAACCGGCTGGCGCCGAAGTTCGTCAGCAGATCTTGTAGGTCAAGATGCGCGGCAGCATTATACCGATTTCGTGGTTTCTCCCAGCTCCGCACTGATTCGTTGAACCAATCTGGCACACGAATTCCATACCGATAGGCTGCCAATTCCATCAACGGCATGTCGAACGTCCGTCCATTGAACGTGACGAAAGTCGGCTTGCTATAGCTCGTCCAACCGCGCCAAAATTTCTCGGTGATCACATGTGGACGAAAGTCAGGTTCGTCAATCGCCACAATGTCGTGGATACGAAAATCATGTTGCACCTTGGCAATGACGACGGCGATGGGGATTTGATACGTGTAAGGAATAAAGTCGGTACCGTTTTTTTCAAGCAGTTCCTTGCGATAACGCGTTACAGCATCCGACGGATCCAATTCGTCGTCGGGATAGCGAATCTTGGCCACCAACTCAGCGTCGGCGGCAGTCTCCACGTCAAACACTAAATAGGCAATCTTCGCCTTGGTCATTTCTTACACTCCCGGTCATGCGGCTAGCTCATCGCACGTCAAAACTCGTCGCGTGTCCAATACGTCACGTGTCCAATTCGTCAGAGGCCGCATTGCTTGCCTGCCTGTAACAGCCCACAATTTAGCAGATAATGATAGGCGCGACGACGAGCTGGCGCGCGAGCGACGGATTCCTTTCGTGGTTCCGGGGCCCACCAAGTGTCCAAATTCGAAGCCCGCATCCACAAGTGCCAAGCTAGGCTCTGTCTACAAGTTACCGCACTTCAAAAAAGGAACCGACTTTGAATATAAACCGAGATCGCTTACGAGATCGTTTTCTCCGTTACGTGGCAATCGAATCAATGGCCAATCCAGACGTCAAGGACTACCCAAGCTCCCCAGGTCAACGCAAGTTGGGAAGCTTGCTGGCAACGGAACTTCGTGAGTTGGGTTTGAAAGATGTCGAGCAGGATGAGCGCGGCCTCGTATGGGCTACGATTCCGGGTCGCGTCGAGAACTGTCCGGTCGTGGCACTGAACTCGCACGTGGACACTTCGCCCGAAACAAGCGGAGCGAATGTAAGACCCCAGGTAATCGAGAACTATCAGGGCGGTGACTTGACATTACCTGGCGACTCACAGCAAGTCATTCGGGTAGCCGAAAACCCAGAACTCAATTCCTTGCAGGGTTGTACGTTGATCACGACCGATGGCACTACGTTGCTTGGCGCGGATGACAAAGCGGGTTTGGCTATTATCGTGGAAACGGCGGCCACGTTGCTGGCGAATACGCACATCGCGCATGGCCCGATACGTGTGTTGTTCACATGTGACGAAGAAATTGGTCATGGCGTGGACCACGTGGATCTCAACAAGTTGGCTGCGGACGTGTGTTACACACTGGACGGCCCGGCGGCAAACAACATCGACGTTGAAACTTTTTCGGCTGACGGCGCGGAGATCAAGATTCGTGGCATCAACATTCACCCGGCAATCGCGAAAGACCGTATGGTGAATGCGGTCCGAGCGGCGGCGGAATTCGTTGCTCGGCTTCCGCGTGACACGTTGGCACCCGAATCAACATTTGACCGCCAAGGTTTTTTACATCCTTATCAGGTCTCGGGCGGCGTCGAATGCGTCGACATCCGCGTGCTACTGCGCGACTTTGACACGGACAAGTTGGACGATCAAGCGGCATTACTCGAACGAATTCGCCGCGAAGTGCTCGGACTTTTTCCGGGACTTACCATCGACATGACGATCAAACAGCAATACCGAAACTTGAGCGACGGATTGGCTGGCGATCCGCGTACCGTGGAATACGCCGAAGAGGCTCATCGTCGACTGGGCCGCACGCCAGAGCGTCACATCATACGCGGCGGCACGGACGGATCACGTTTAACGGAGCTCGGCTTACCGACGCCCAATCTTTCCTCCGGACAGCACAACCCACACTCACCACTGGAATGGGCTTGCTTGGACGAGATGGCAGCAGCGGTCGAAGTGCTCATCGAGCTAGTGAAGGTTTGGGCAGAGAAACGCTAACAGAATTTCTCCACACGATCCGTGCTCCGGCAGCAGCTTGCATGAGCCACGGTCAGTCGTTAACCTGCGGTGGTAATTTCATGAGCGTCCCCGTGGCACAATTGGATAGCGCGTCGGCCTCCGAAGCCGAAGGTTAGTGGTTCGAATCCACTCGGGGATACTAGACTTACGACGATTCGTTTCTGAATTGGCACGGTATTTGGCACGGTATTCTGCGATCAAGTGTAGAATAACGTGTCCCGGTGAGCTGTAACTCACCGAGACACGCGTTGGGCAAACCCTTCGGTCTGCTCCAGATTGTTTCCTAACAACTGGAGGGTTTGTCTTGTGGCTAAAACACCTAAACCTTGGTTCCGAAAAGGCCGTGGCTGGTTCGTCACAATCGGTGGAAAGCAGCACAATCTCGGGTGCGAAAAGAAAGCCGCGCACCAAGAGTACTACCGATTGATGCAACGGTCTGCAGAGCAGCAGAAAGTTTCGGGGCGATCGTTGGCAGCGATCATTGATGACTTTCTGGAGTACGTTTCTAAGAACCAAGCTCCCGACACGTACCGTTGGTATCGCGACCTG
>CBDUAB010000302.1:0-5422 GCA_965365045.1 uncultured Planctomycetales bacterium | reverse complement strand
GGAATACTCCTTGGCCTGAGCACCATCACGCTGCTCCTAGTCACATCCACCGTTTGTGGCCAATCGTGGTTTGATAACTTTGACGATGGAAGCTTCGACGATGGCGACCCGGTCACTTGGGATATCAATCCGCTGGGGGCATTGCCTGGGGAATACAACACCGCCGACGGTGACTTTATCATGCTGGCTTTGAATGGCGATGATGACAACGAGAGTCTGGCGGCATGGGTCGACGCCGTCGACTTCAACAATACTGCGTCCGTTCGCACGCGCGCATCGCTGCTCGCAATCCCCGACGTGATTGACGGATTCGGAAACGTTGGCGTCGTTCTGTTTTTCGATCCGGAAACGATCAGCGGCTATTTGGGTCTAATGAGTGTGGACACCAATCTGCAACTGATCCAAGTGGATGGGGGAGTAGCGACGGGCTTGGTGTCAATGGACCAGCCATTTTCTCCATCCGAGGACGTGATCATCCAATTGGACCATGATGGCGAAAACCTGTATCTGACGGCCTGGGAAATCGGTGCACCGAAACCCTCGCCACAATTGGAGTTCGAGTTGGAACAGGTCGATTACACAAGTGGCAAATCCGGACTCTTATTCAACGAAAACGCCCCGAACGACGCAGGAGTGTTTCGTTGGGCACGAGCTTCGTCCGATCCGATCATCGACGGCGACCTGAACTTTGACGGTGAGTTCAACGCAACCGACATCGACGAGATGTTCGATAACCTTGGTTCGGACGATCCGCTTTACGACTTGGACGGAGACGGAGATGCTGACAATGCGGACGTGGATTTCTTAGTGGAAACCTCGATCAACACTTTCTACGGCGACGCGAATGTGGACGGGCGTGTTGACGCGGCAGACTTGAACGCCGTTGGTCTCAATTGGCGCGACGACATATCCGGATGGGCAAATGGCGACTTCAACGGTGACAACACCGTGGATGCGGCGGACCTCAACGTATTGGGATTGAATTGGCAGAGCGGTGTCCCAGTTGCGGCGTCACCTATTCCAGAGCCAGCCAGTATGGGACTGTTGCTGTTTGGAATTATTGGTTTCGCGATGCGATACCGAGGTTAAAGCGGACTTGCCGCTTCGGAAGGCGAGTCCTAGAATCCAACTTGGTGAATCGTCGAAAAATAATAACCAGGCCAAGGTTCGTTCCGACTAAAGGAGCCGAAACATGAGTACCGCGGGGAATCCCTATCAATCGCCGACGTTCACGATTGCTGCCCAAGCCGGCGTCGACGAACGTGCGGACTTTATCGCCAAGACATACGCCCATCTGATTGGGGCAATCGGGTTGTTCGTGATGTTGGAAGCGATCCTGTTGAGCCTTCCGATAACCGAACGCATCGTCGGTATGATGGTCGGCGGTCGCTATAGTTGGCTTGTCGTGATGGGGTTGTTCATGGTTGTCAGTTGGGTGGCCGATGGCTGGGCGCGCTCGGCGATTTCACTGAGCAAGCAGTATATGGGGTTGGGCCTTTACGTTTTCGCGCAAGCATTCATCTTTGTACCGATGCTCTTCATCGCAAGGCGAATGGACCCGGGCATCATTCCCACGGCGGCAGTCGCGACACTGGGACTGTTCGGCGCACTGACTTTGGTCGTGTTCGTAACTCGCAAAGATTTTTCCTTCATGCGTTCGATCTTGATGTTTGGCGGCGTGGCCGCGATGGGACTGATCGTGTGCGCGATCTTGTTCGATTTCTCGCTAGGCCCAATATTTACCGTCGCCATGATCTCGCTGGCTTGCGGTTATATCCTCTACGATACGTCGAACGTTTTGCACCATTACCGGATTGGTCAACACGTTGCCGCCTCACTGGCATTGTTCGCGGCGGTGGCATTGCTATTCTGGTACATTCTGCGGCTGTTTATGTCCCGCGATTGAGGCGAGACATGCGAAACACGATAGCCGTCGGAATCGGAATGTGGCTGCTATCGACTGCGGCTGGGTTACCTGGTGTCGCTGGTGAAAGTGCCACCGAGCTGCCAAGCGTCGCCGAACGTCGCGCGCGGACCGCAATCATGGTGCATCGCGGCTCACTGGATCTGGCTGTCGAGAACACACTCGCAGCCATTGAGGCGTCGTTCTTGACAGGTGCTGATGGTGTCGAAATTGACATCGCTCAAACGTCAGACGGAATCCTGGTGCTAATGCACGATTCCTGGGTGGACCGAGTGCTTGACAGTTTTGGCAACGTGGCAGAGCTGACATACGACGAGCTGCTCGCGATGCAATATCGTGATCCGTACGGACTGACGCGCGCCAATGAAAGGGTGCCGACCCTGCGTGAAGCGTTTGAGTTGATCGGCCGCTACAACGGATTGATTCACTTGGATATCAAGGTGCCCAACATCGATCGGCAAGTGCATGATCTGCTCGCGGCAATGAATTTGCTTGAGAATGTCGTGACCGTAAATGACTACAACTCCGAGCAAGTCCGCGCGGACTCACGGATCAAAGTGTTACCTTCGCAAGGTTCGCTAATTCACGGGAACAATGATTACGATGCCGAGGCCGTGCACGAACACCTTAAGCGCCGGCCCCAAGGTACGTTGTTAGTCGATGACGCACGCTGCGCAGCCGCGCTGCTGGGTCGACAACATCCAAAGGACATCGACGATCTCGTGATCGCGGAATTATCCGCCGAACAGACAAGGCCGCTGGATGTTTCGGATGGAGAATCGGATACGGCGCGACTCGTGAAACTCCTCGAACGAATTAATCCAGTGCAACAATTTGAGGCAGACAAAGGTCGCTCGCATCAACTAGCCGCCGTGATTCGTGACCGCGCCGCCTTGGCCAAGGCGCTGGGTCGCACTGGCGACGCAAACGACCAGGTGTGCGACAAACTGGAATCCATGATCAACAGACGGTCGCTACACGTCGACGGAGCCTGGCAAGGATTGGACGGCAGCGAAGCGGTTAGGGCACTGGCCGCGATTCGTCCAGACACACGAACCGTCATGCTACTCAGTCAGGTGGCCCAGCAGATGGATCCTCGCTTGACGGAAGTTGAGAAGCGCGAGGAATTACCATGGTGGTTGCGGCAATCGGGCGCTTGGTGGGATTTTAGAATCAAGACGGAATCCATCGCCGCTTTGGGCAAGATTGGCAGCAGCCAAGCGCGCGAGGCGCTCTGGCGAATGTTGGAGCAGTCCCCGGACGAAGCGGAGCCCAAATGGCGAGAGCTACACTGGGATGCCGCGCGTGCCTTGACGTGTGGCACGTGGCAGCTCTCTGCTGACGAACTCAAACAATTGTTGGATCACAAAACCAACGGCGTTCGCCGGGCGGGATGCGTCTACTTGGCTCGTCATCGAGAGCGAGAAGAATATCAAGTCTTGTTGCCAAGCTATTTGCCTTGGTGGACCGTGAAAAAGTAGGCCAGAACAAGCGGCGTGAGAAGTGTTATGTTTGTTATCGCTGTCCACGCCGCGCGGTTCCGGCGGGAACCACCAACAGACACCGAGTTAGCGATTCATGCCGGAACTGCGCTGTTCGCGTTGTCGCGCCGAACTTGTTGGCAAACCGCTTGTTCCGGCGTTCACCAATTGCCGCACTCAGCAGCACGACCACAAACTGCCAACATCGGGGACTTCGACTAACTTTTAACATGGACAACATGGCTTTCATCCTTTTAAAAGAAGGCGTGATTTGCTACGTGAATCCCAGTGAACGGGTCTCTAATTGCACAGCGCCACTTGGTCTCGCATCGTAACCCGAAGCGTGAGCGAGGGAGCACATTGCGGCAATTCCCTCGCTTGCGCAACGGGCTAGTGTCTTGATCACCTTTAAAGCAAAGCCTACTTTTGTGCTTCGCCGGTCATCGGAACGAAGGCGACGGGGGCCACGTTGCGCCGGGTAACCTCACCGTCCTCGGCTTTCTGTAGAACAAGCAATTCCTGGGAAAAGTCGCCGACAGGAATAACCATCGTGCCGCCTGGTGCAAGCTGGTCAACCAAAGGCTGAGGAACATGATCGGGCGCGGCAGCCACGATGATGATGTCGAAGGGCGCTTTTTCTGGCCAGCCGCGATAGCCATCGCCGTGCCGCAGGTGGATGTTCTTATAGCCCAATGATTGCAACCGCACGCGGGCTTTCGTCGCTAAGGGCTCAACGATTTCGATGCTGTAAACATCTTTTACGAGTTCCGCCAGCACCGCCGCCTGATAGCCCGAGCCGGTACCAATGTCCAGCGCTTTGGCTGTTGGCTTGGGCGCGACCAGTTGCGTCATGAGAGCAACGATGTACGGCTGCGAGATCGTCTGTCCATGTCCGATGGGTAGTGGTGAGTCAATATACGCCAGCCGTCGCTGCCGCGCTGGTACGAACTTGTGTCGTGGAACTCGCGACATGGCGTCGAGTACGCGCTGTTTCGAGATGTTTCGCGCGGCGAGCTGTTCGGCAACCATTTTGACTCGCTCCGCGCGAAATCTCTGCTCCTCCGCGGAACTCGCATTGCCAGCGGCGTCCGGCGCGGTGGAGTTCTCTGCCGCCAGTGGCTCGCTGCGGGATGAATCGACGCGATCTTGATTCGTATCCGCCGTGTCCGCGGAATCTCGCACGGCAGTGGTTTGCGATGATGGTTCCGGCTCGTCGAGATCGCTTTTACAAGATGCTGCCAATGCGACAAGAATTGCGGTGAGGAGCAAAATGTCTTTACCGAACGGGCGCGGTTTTCCAGTGACCATAACATAGATTCAGTTGCTAGTTGGCGGGCTCGCCGCCTGCGCCAATTCGATTCTCGACGTCGGAACCGAGTTCTTTCGCTTTTCTTGTGGCCTCCTGCGCGTCCTGCTTGATTTTGTCCTTATCAATCTTTATCTCGACATTTGTTTCACCAGGCTGATCATCCTTCGAAACACTGAACCAACCTCGATAGAAACCAATTGCCGTAATAAGAAGCACTAGAATCACGAATGTGCCAAGTAGTTTCCGCATTGTAATCCTCTAACATTTTTCCATGAGAGCGGGTGATGGGATTCGAACCCACGACATACAGCTTGGGAATGTGTTCGTGAAGACCTAACGTCCAGCAGCAAAACAACTTCCAGATTCAGTATTGTGTACAGAATCGGTCTTTTTGCAATCGTTCTGTCCATAATTCTGTCCATTGATTCTATTCGACGGATGAGATGCTTCCATCTGGGAGAACGACATTCAGAACCGTGTGCGCACAAGACGCGACTCTATTAGGACGGAGACGAATGGAAGGACCCGACGAGCTTCGGCCGATTACTACCGCCTGTAGCCAAAGTATTTCGACCCTGGCTCTCTTGGATTCAGCACTGGGATGATATCGACACGCGTGATTCGTGGAAAGATAACTGTATAGGTCGCTGCATCGAAGCCTTGGTTTAGAAAGCAGACAAAGAGCTGGTACGTTCAAATCGACGGTAA
>CBDUAB010000301.1:0-5425 GCA_965365045.1 uncultured Planctomycetales bacterium | reverse complement strand
GGCGGCAGCAGCATCTACTTGGGACAAGATGTCGGTTGGGGTAAGCGCGAATCGGTCGCCGACTTTGGACGCGTCATCAGCCAATACATTGACGCGCTTGTGTTTCGTGGAAAACGCCACGAGCAGATGGTGGAACTCGCTAGTTACTGCGATTGCCCAGTGATCAACGGACTTACGAATCTGGCCCATCCCTGTCAGGCCTTGGCCGATTTGTTCACGGTCCAGGAACTCCACGGTGATGTCTCGGGAAAAGCAATCGCCTACATCGGCGACGGCAACAACGTCTGTCGTAGCCTGGCAATCGCCTGTGGCTTACTCGACGTCCAGCTCAATGTGGCAGCGCCACAAGGATACGAGCTGGACGCAGGTTTTCTGGCCCAACTTGGCGACGTCTGCCCGCGCGCCAAGGTCAACCAGACAAACGACCCAGTTGAGGCCGTTACCGGCGCGGATGTGATCTATACCGACGTTTGGATCAGCATGGGGCAGGAAACTGAAAAAGCGGATCGCCTGGAATGCTTCGCGAAATACCAAGTGAACGCAAACCTATTCAGTAAAGCCAATCCAGACGCCGCGTTCATGCATTGCTTGCCGGCTCATCGCGGCGAAGAAGTTACCGACGATGTCATCGACAGCCAACAAAGTGTTGTCGTACAACAAGCGGCTAACCGCATGCACGTCCAAAAAGCTGTGTTGGTGTGGTTGCTTTCGTAGTACGTGTTTTGTCGTACGATGGCCCTCCGAGGCCGTCGATATCCAGTGATTCGACACACGCGACGGCTTCGGAGGGCCATCGTACCGAAACTTCGAAACACGTTTCTAGAAAGGTCCACGATGCCTCGTCCGCGGAACCGCGCAGTCGATCAACTGCGCGAAATCAAGATACAACGACGTTACCTCGACACCACGCCTGGCAGCGTGCTCATCTCGTCAGGGCAAACAATCGTTCTTTGCACCGCCAGCGTTGAATCCCGCGTTCCTCCCTGGCTTGAAGGCAAGGGCAAAGGCTGGGTTACGGCCGAATACAGCATGCTGCCGGGTAGCACGAGTCCGCGCAAGCCACGCGACCGGGGTACAAAAATCGACGGACGAACGACCGAGATTCAGCGACTCATCGGTCGCAGCCTCCGCGCGATCGTGGATCTTACGGCGTTGGGTGAGCAGATGATTACCGTTGATTGTGATGTGTTGCAAGCGGATGGCGGCACTCGCACTATAGGCATCACGGGCGCCTTCATCGCGCTAGTGGACGCCATCAGCTCAATTTCCGAGCTCCCGGATCCACAAACGTCTCCCCTGCGCGACAGCGTTGCGGCGACAAGCGTCGGCATTGTCAACGGCGAACCGGTATTGGATTTGGAGTACGTCGAAGACGTCTCGGCGGCGGTCGACATGAACGTCGTGATGACAGGCAAAGGGCAATTCGTTGAATTGCAAGGCACCGGCGAGGAAGCCACGTTTAGCGACGACGAGCTGGCACAGTTGATCCGCCTCGCCCGTACGGGCATTGACCGCCTCACGGCTTTTCAACGTGAGGTATTGGGCACAGACTGGCCGTTGCCGTGAAAAGGGCAACGCCGTGCGGTCATTACGCGAGTATGGAGCGACGAAACCGTTTTCAACTCGTGCCTTTCAGACGTGTTTCCGCGCTCGTATTGAACGTTCCTGTGATGTACAATAATGTTGTACAACCTGTCTATCCGAAGGAGTGCCATCCGATGGCTGTGCAGACGACCTATTCGAGCGCGCGAGCAAACCTTGCCGCTTTGCTTCGTCAGGTGGGCGACGATCGCGAAATCGTGATCATCAAGCGACGTAACGCCGAAGATGTTGCCATGATCACCGCCTCGGAATTATCCAACTTGCTGGAGACAGCGCATCTGCTACGATCACCGAAGAACGCGGAACGTCTTTTAGTAGCCTTGAACCGCGCCCTGACAAAGAATAAGAAACCCAAAGCGCAGACGCTGGAAAAACTTCGGCTGGAGATGGGCGTTGGCTCGGAAGAGTAGGGCGCAAAAAAAGAGACCGCACCGAGATGCGGTTTTTCACCCCGAATTTCGCGAAGATCTAAAGTACTGGGTGGCAGCCGACCGCAAGATTGCCTTGCGCGCGTTCAATTTGATCGAGGCAATAATACGTGATCCATTCGCCGGAATCGGCAAGCCAGAACCGTTAAAGTATCTGGCGGCTGGCACGTGGTCGCGTCGTCTGACGCAAGAGCATCGGATCGTTTACCTGGTCGCTGATCAACGCATCGACTTCTTGCAAGCTCGCTATCATTATTGATTGACTGCTTGCTTGGAGGATCCAACCCCGAAGAAACTGCCGATGACTTAAGAGCGGACGCATAAATTGAGCCGACGGCGCTAGCTGTGGGTTCGAGTGGTCGTCGCGGCACGCAAATACCCGACGCTAGCGCGTTCGGCTCAAATGCAAATGCTGCGGGGCGGGCAATTTATGCGTAGGCTCTTAAGAAATGAACTGCGAGGCATCGAACGTTGGTTGGTAGGCGTACAAGGCTGGTGTCCCACCTGTGTGCCAGAACACGATTTGGTCGGTCGGCTTGAACTGCCCCCGCTGAACCGTCTCGATCAACCCAGCCATCGCTTTTCCTGTGTAAACCGGATCGAGCAGAATTCCTTCCAATCGGGCGATTAGCGAGACGGCGTCCAGCATGGCCTTCGTCGGTTCCCCGTAACCGGGTCCGAGAAACTCGTCGTTAATTATGATTTGCTGACTATCCACATCGCGCGATAGTCCGAGGAGTTTCGCGGTCTTGTCAGCGAGAGCTTGAACGACCGATTGATCTTGCTCCGCGGAGTGCGCAACGGAAAAACCCAAAAGACTCTGTTCACTGTTCGTGTGCATCAATCCGACAAGCAATCCCGAGTGTGTTCCGCCACTGCCCGTCACGACAACGTGATGTGTCGGTGTCAAACCGGCTTGTTCGGCCTGATTGAGGCACTCCAACATTGCGTCGACGTACCCCAATGCCCCAATGGGAGTTGATCCGCCTGCCGGTATAAAATAGGCTTTCCCGCCGCGGGCCGCTGCGGCTGTGGTCAGTTGCTGAATCCGCCGTTCCGCTTCGTCACGATCGTCGACGACATGAATCGTGGCCCCCAACAGTCGATCCAGAAGGGCATTTCCATTCGATTCATAAAGCGAGTCGTGTCGGTCGACGACTCGTGGTAGAACGAGCTCGCATTTGAGGCCAAGCTTGGCGGCGGCCGCGGCCGTCTGTCGGGCGTGATTCGACTGCAGCCCACCGGTCGTGATGACGGTATCGGCGCCCTGCTGGAGCGCGTCGGCCATCAGAAATTCCAGTTTGCGCGTCTTGTTGCCGCCACCTGCCAATCCCGTGCAGTCATCTCGCTTGATAAAGATCTGCGGTCCGCCAAGGTGGTCTGACAAACGATTCAACGACTCCAGTGGAGTGGGCCGATGGCATAGGGCTATTCGCTGGAATTGGTCGAGAGACACTCGCCTTAGCGTCTCCGTCGCTTGAAAAAGACGAGCCCGAGCCCTGAGAGAAGCGCGAGGAGACCCGCACCAGGTTCCGGGATGATGTCGAGCGGCGTCGCCCCGTTGGCAAGGGCGAAGATATCGCCCTCGGGAATGGTCGAACTCCAGACAGCGACGTTGTCGATGAGACCGCCGAAGCTGTTGGCACTGGGGGGCTCGCCCCCGATAGTCAATCCGCCATCGAGGGCGAGAAGTGGGTCGGCTCCGGACGCTTGTTCCACCGCCAAAACCCCATCGACCCAGATTTGTTTGCCGCCCGCGCCGTCAATCTGAAAGACAAAATCTTGCCAGACTTCGGTCGTGACTTGGCCATCGACTGTGAGTCGCTGTCCGGGGGCGGCGCAGCAGCCTGCGTGGTCAAAAAAGATGGTCCCATTGCCCCAGGGCGTATGTGCCTGGAATCCACGGAAGTTTGCAGTGGCGGCCGGCGCCGTCGCCCAAAAAGCGCTAGTGTTACCGACCCCAGTGTTCAACTGAGAGAAGCTTACCGCCATGACACCTGTGCTGTTTGCGCGATCGAAGTGTGTGCCGGTCGCCACCTGAGCTACCGCGCCATCGTTGACTGCGCCGAGGTCGAGCGCCCAGTCTCCCGCCACTCCGGAAGCTCCACCGCCATCTGCGCTAAATGCCGCTGACCCGACGAACGTAGCGTCCGGCGATCTTCCCAGGACATCGGCGTTGCTGTTGTCGAAGCCCCAGTATCCGAGAAGATCGTCCGGATTGACCGCAGCGTTAACGCTTTGCGCGGACGTGACACACAGTAGCGTGAGTATGATGGCTAACAACTTCTTCATGGCTTGTGCCTTTCTAGGTCGATTCGAACCGCAGGTGTCGGTTTAGGCTGCAGTCAAGCAACAACGAAAAAAGGGCACGGAACCTGAGAGCCTTCGCTCGACTGGCGTCGAATCAGAGCTCGCTGGTTACGTACCCAATTGTGTTGTCGCTACAGTGGCTTGCTCGCTATCAACGTACGCCCACAAGATTGATGGAAAGCACGTCGTGACCTAAATCATTAGGCCTCCTTCGGGAATGAATTCGTATTCGGCTTATCTTAACGACGGTAGATTCGGCTTGCAATCATCTATTTAAGCAGAAATATTGTTTTTTTTCCCATCAAGGCGAAAATCAGTTTTTCGATCAATTTGACGATTTGGTCCAGTGATATTGGTTTACCTGTGGGTTTTCGATCCGGGTCACTTGCCCCATTGGCCAACGGATTTCAACAAGATCGACGCTGTTGACAGTGCCGAGCCCAAAAAGGGCGGTGCGTTCGTGTTGGGCCGTGAAGGATTCACCGGATACCACAGGTTGCACCCAGATGTTGTCTCCAGACTTGACGGTCACAGTCGCTCCGATGGGAGAAACGTTTCGATCTGGGTCCGGCCGAAAGCGGATACCAATCCAATTGCGGCCCGTTTCGAGTCGGTTGCGAAGAATGTGGAGTCGCTGGCTCATCGTGTCGGTTCGGTATTCGACCACCACGAGGTCAGGACGTCCGTCAGCGTCGAGGTCACCAGTCGCGACTGCTCGCGAGTCAAACTCGAAAGCGACGCCCATGTGGAAGGCTGCGTTGTGGAACTGCGACCCCGGTTCATTCAAAAAAAGTACGTTGTGCTCAAAGCCGTTCCAAGAGTATTCACGCCCAAGTTTCATTCCCAAGTTCTGCTTAAAAAACCGATCGATCTCCGCGTCGGGCTGCGAGGCTCCCGTGTAGAGGTCGTGGCACCAAAACTTCGTGCAGTAATCCTTGGCCGTCGACCCGCTCAAATGGCCATTGGCGACGTAAATGTCCGTGTCGCCGTCGAGGTCAAAGTCGCGGGCTGCACAGCCCCACGACCAGCCAGTGCGAGCGGCGGTCGCGGCAAGCTCCGCCTGGATGAATTTCCCTCCACGATTT
>CBDUAB010000300.1:0-5429 GCA_965365045.1 uncultured Planctomycetales bacterium | reverse complement strand
CCCATGAGGCAAGCTCACGGGGGTCTTAGTGACGAACTCAAACAGTCGAACTAATTGCAACAAGAACAAAGAACGACCCCCTCGTGCTCGCACGAGGGTGAAGAAGGCTGCACGGTTTTGCGCAACCGTTATAGCTTGCCAACCTGATTCACCCTTGAGCGAGCTCAACCTATGGTGTTGACCTGAACAAAGATGGGAAGGCGGAACAAGATAGGACTTGTCAAAGCTCCGATCAGGGAATTAGGTGGAATTGCAGCGAACTAAACAGCGACAAGATCCGGCAGCAGTATCGAATGAACGCGGCCTTGACAAGCGCCAACCACCAGACGATGCTCGACCTAGCGACGCTACTTGATACGCACAATAATCTGGGACGATTAAAGGAGGATGACCGATGGGTTTGAGTGTAACGGGAATTGTCACGTGGTGCGTGTTTGGGCTCATTGTTGGCGCGATTGCCCGTTATTTGATGCCGGGTGAGCAGCCCATGAGCATTGTTGTGACCATCATTCTGGGTATCGTTGGCTCATTTGCCGGCGGTACTCTGGCAACTCTGATTTTTGGCGCCTCGGACAGCTTCGTGCATGCCAGCGGCTGGATCATGTCGATCGTGGGGGCAATGCTGCTGCTGTTCGTCTACTCGCGACTTTCCAAGTAACCACCGTGATTATGGATCTTTCCTGACAGGTGCCAACGATGACGTCGACGATCGTAGTTATTACCGTTGTCGCAGGCGTCGTCGCACTTGTTATTCTTGACCTTCTGCAGACCGACGAACCCGTGCGGCGGCGATTTCCAGGGCTCGTTTGGGGGCGGAAGTTCCTGACAGCTTTAGGGCCGCTGCTGCGGCAGTATCTGTACCTGAACGACCGTGAAGAGACGCCGTACAATCGGATCACTCGCGATTGGATCTACCGGACGGCGCGCGGGAAGACGAACAACGTGGGATTTGGTTCCCAGGAAGATATGGATGCCGCCGGTTCCGTTTTCTTTCTGCCAGCGACATTCACCAACAAGGCAGCCCGCCAGGGCGATCAAGTTGGCACGGCGTTCCGGCGCGTGATAGGCGGTCGTGGCGGCGTCATGCCGGTTGCGATGCCCAACTTCGTGTACATCTCCGGCATGTCCTACGGCGCGCTCTCCTATCGAGCAATTGCCGCTCTTAATCTGGGGGCCAAGAAAGCGGGCATCTATCAAAACACCGGCGAAGGAGCGCTCGCGCCGGCCCACGAACAAGGAGGCAAACTGATCTTTCAAATCGGCACGGCCAAATTCGGAGTCCGCGACGACCAAGGGAATCTGGTTGAACGGCTGTTGGCCGACATCGCCGTCCATCCTCAGGTTCAGATGTTCGAGATCAAATTGGCTCAAGGCGCAAAACCTGGCAAGGGAGGCATGCTGCTAAAAGAAAAGGTCACCAAGGAAATCGCGGAGATTCGCAAGATCCCGATGGGCGTGGACGCATTCTCTCCGCCGCGGCACGTCGAATTCGACGACGTCCACGGGCTCTTTGATTTCATCGATCACATCCGGTCGGTCACGAAGAAACCCGTTGGCATCAAGATGGTGATTGGTAACCCGAGAGAAATCGAGTCGATCGCGGACAAGATGGCCGCGGAGCCGAATCGTGGACCAGACTTTATCACTATTGACGGCGCCGAAGGCGGCACCGGCGCGGCACCGTTCGTCTTGGCTTCTAATGCCGGACTGCCGCTGAAGCAATCTTTGGCGATTGCCGACCGTACGCTGCGGCAGCGAGAAGTGCGCGACAATGTGACGCTTTTTGCATCAGGAAAGATCGCCACACCGGTCGATGTGGCCATGGCTTCCGGCGCCGATGTGGTCGGCATTTCGCGCGGATTTCTGTTTTCGTTGGGATGCATTCAGACGCTCCGCTGCCATCAAGGCGACTGTCCCACCGGAATTTGTACGCAGAGCAAGTGGAGGAAAAAAGTCATTGATCTGGACGCCGCTTCCGACCGCGTGGCAACGTATGCAAAGACACTGATGAAAGAAACGCAGATGCTGGCGGAATCCTGCGGTCACACGGATTCATCGCTACTGGAGCCAGGTGATGTGATGATACAAGTCGAGCCGGGCCGCTTTGAGTACCTGGCCCATACACTCGAACAGCGACCAGTCGCCGAACGGGCGGCACTACCTGTCGGCGGTGTGACGGAAAGCCAGCCCAACGATGGCGTGCCAGCCGAGCCCATCAAACCACGCTGACTAGACATCCGGCCCAAGTAAAGAACGATCTGCTCAACAACCAGAGGTACCACGGTGGATATCACGACAACGAAAGAAAAGGACGTATGACTTGTGTGTCCGGACGGACACATCGACTTCGTTAACTCCAGCGCCTTGGAAAAGACTCTGACGGAACTGCTCGACGAGGGGGCAGTCCAGTTGCTGTTGGACTTTTCGGATGTCGCGTTTATTGCCAGCGCTGGATTTCGCGTCCTGCTCATGGCTTCACAGAAACTAAAGGCAGTCAACGGCACGCTGAGAATCTGTTGCGTAAACGATACGGTCCGTGAAGTGTTCGATATCTGCGGGTTCGACAAGATCATCGATACTTTCGACAGCAGAGATCAAGGGTTAGGTAGCTTTGCGTAACGTCACGTTCTCGCCAAACTCAGTTATTTGGAGCAGTCGCAAGAATGGACCACGTGGCGGTAATCACAGTCAAGAACCAAGCATCCGAGATCAAGACGGTTCACGAGCGCTTCGCCAACTTTGCCAAACGTCATCAAATTCCCGAGGACGTTCTTCAAAAAACCAACATTGTATTTGACGAACTGTTCAGCAACATCATTTCGTATGCCTACTTGGACGATCAGGATCACCGAATCGAAATCGAATTTGAGCTAGAGGACGACACATTAACAATCACGATCTCGGATGATGGCGTCCCCTTCAACCCGTTCAGCGCCGAGGCACCGGACACTTCATTACCGCTAGAAGAACGCCCAATCGGCGGATTAGGAATCCACTTTGTCCGTAACATCATGGAGGAGTATAGATACTACCGCCGCGGCGACAGAAATGTCGTCGTGCTATCGAAACGGATTAGCACGTGAGTCGTGATTCCTCGCCTGCGGAAGATTCGTCCGCCAAATATTTCACATACGATAACGTAACGTGATAACGTGACGTATTGCCGAGGAAGTATCGGACGGTGAGAAACCCCGCAGGGGTGGTCCCATGTCAGCCCAGGGTGGAGCGATGTGAGCGACAGCGAAACATCGCGCAACCCTGGGTAACGAATCGGTTGAATACAGGAACCCCGACGGGGTGGCCCTAAAATGTACACCGCAAGAGTAGCACATCACGAGGAACTTGAAACAATCGCTCGTCTTTTAGTCTTTTAGGACCACCCCTTTGGGGTTTAGGACTCTTTAACAAAAGTTACCCAGGGTTGCGCGACGTTCGTTTTACTCACGTCTCTCCACCCTGGGCTGACATGGGACCACCCCTTCGGGGTTTTTCTACAACGTCATTTAGTGAGTCACGGCCGCCGCGTTGGGGCTGTCGCAACGCTATATTTTGCTTCCATATACATAACGGCGTTGCCCTTCACGATTACCCAACTGACTCCGAGGCAACTGTGCAGTAAAATGATATGCATGCACAAGAGCGCTGTTTGAGGCTGACGCGGCAGTTTCCTCTCGGGGGCGATCCATCATGAGCAATACAACCAACCACTCGGCGATACTACAGTCCACAATTGAAGCGACGCTTTCACGTCATCAGAAGGATCGAGCCGGTCACGTCGCCGACTATATTCCAGAGTTATCAAGCGCCAACCCGGACCATTTTGGCATCGCCTTGGTGACAGCAACCGGGGCAATCTACTGTGCAGGTGACGCCGAGGTTCCTTTCACGATTCAATCCATTTCGAAGCCGTTCGCCCTGGGGATCGCCTTGGAAACATTGGGGCCGCAGCAAACGTATGAACACGTCGGCGTGGAGCCCACCGGGGAGGCATTCAACGCTTTGATCTTGGATGAGCAAGCCAACCGGCCGTTTAACCCCATGGTCAATGCCGGTGCCATTGCCATAGCGTCGCTTATCCACGATACGCATGGCGACGAATCCTTTGAGGTGATCCGTTCCACGTTCAGCGGCCTTGCGGGCCGCGAGCTGGACATGGACGAGGCGGTCTATCGGTCGGAAAAAGAGACCGGCCATCGTAATCGAGCTCTAGCTTACCTAATGCGTGGCCCCCAAATCATTTCTGATCCGGTGGAAGAGAAACTCGATCTCTACTTTCGGCAATGCAGCATCCGCGTGACTGCCAAAGACCTGGCAACGATGGCCGCGACGCTGGCCAACGTGGGCGCGAACCCAGTGACCGGCGACCAGATCTTCAGCCCGCTTCCCGTTCGACACGTGCTCTCCGTTATGTTCACATGTGGAATGTACGACTACGCGGGCCGCTGGGGCGTGGACGTGGGTCTTCCGGCGAAGTCCGGAGTTGGCGGCGGAGTGATGGCCGTGGTCAATCGTCAGGTTGGGATTGGTCTGTTTTCCCCACTTCTCGACAAACGAGGCAATAGCGTCCGCGGTATCAAGGCGTGCATCGATCTGGCGGAGGAATTCGGACTCCACGCGTTTGAATTCACCAACGCCGGTTCCCGCATGTTGGACGCTTATCTGTAGTGCATTTTCGCATGTTGAAAACAGGCCAAAACCAAGGTGGATGACACGAGCCGAGTGTCACTCAACGCGGTCTGGTTGCCGCAAACAGCTAGAAATCGCTAACTTGACTTGGTCACGCTCGGCTCGCGTGACCCACCTAAGAGTATTTAATGGCGTTGGCGTCATTGCATTCAGTAATTCTTTGCTTTCGCCATATCCCCGAATTATACTGTTCCCTGCGCCTTCATTGTGCGTGGGCGTTAAGCGCGTACGGCGCTCGACGAAATCAACTTCAACGCAGTTGTTGCATGGCCGATCAATCGTCACCCGCTTCCGACTCGGCGTCGTCCGCGGCGGAGAAGAAGAACTCGTCGCAGTTCGTCGGTTTTCAAATTGCGGACCAACAGTACGCATTTCGTATCGAGCAAATCCAGGAGATCGTGATTCTCGATCAGGTAACAAAGACCCCTCAGGTTCCTGATTATGTGGAGGGGGTCAGCAACCTGCGAGGTTCAATTATTCCCATCATTAACCTGCGTAAGCTATTTGGATTGACCCCAAGCCCACCGACGGCGACACGCGTACGATCGTCGTCAACGTAGGCGAGCGGACGATGGGTTGTACGGTCGATAGGGTGTCGCAAGTGATACGGATTCCCGAGGACAGCATTCAGCCGGCACCCGAGACCGTGACGGCGGACGGCGCCGATTACCTGGACGGTTTCGCCAAGCTGGACGACCGTCTCGTGATTCTATTGAACATCGAGGAGTTGCTGAGTCCGGAAA
>CBDUAB010000299.1:0-5434 GCA_965365045.1 uncultured Planctomycetales bacterium | reverse complement strand
ATTCGATATCCTAGTTGACTCAGGATGACGCGGGTGTAGGAACACACGTTCTACCCTAGTGGTCTGTCAACGTTGAAATTACTAGTTGGTGACGTGTGCCGCAACGGTGGCGGAACGCGTACGTATTCGCTGAAACGCATGGTCGCCCGATTAGCAAACTCTACATTGACAGACCACTAGATAGTGTACGCAATACCGTCACGGGAATGGCATTCAGGCGGTTTCTTTTCAGTTTTTGGAATTCTTGCTCAGGAATTCTCGCTACTTTATGCAGACTGCCTCAAGAAGTCGGGTGTCTGGAATCCTCAACTTGGCCGGTCAGGACGCTGCCAAGTTATCAAGTATTCGTTTTTCCCGATTCGTTTGCGACTTGCAATATCGATCTTTCGCGCGTGGTGCAGCAAAGAAACCACATCGACCTGACGCTCCAGCAACAAAGCGATCATGAAATAAGTGCAATAGTACTTATCGCCCAATACAATGTCGCCGGCATCCAATTGGTCAAGCAATTCCCGTAGCAGTGCCGATTCTCCCGTTTCTTTACCACTGTAAGGTCCCATCGCAACGAGCATCACGCCGATCCGAGCCACCGCTGCCAAACAGGAACGCAGTTTCTCCTTGAATCGCGGGCCCATTTATCCAACGCAAAACGCGTTTCCTTCCATTCCGTTGGTTAGCGCCCAGTGGGCGTCGCTGAGAATGGTCTACGTGCATTTGGAATTATGCCGTTTTCTCCGCCATCTCCAGCCGCAACCGAGCATGCCGATAAGTCCGAGGCTGACGAGGGCGTTTGGTTCAGGAACGACGGTGACGGTCCGGTTGGAACTTACTACGACTTTGATGGCCTCACCATTAATGCTTACGAAAGCATCGATCGGATCCGGACTTAAAAGTGTAGTCCCGACGGGAAAGGGGAGCCCAGTGACCGTGCCCGTGAACATAGTCTCATCCATCGTGAACAGCGTTATTCCCGCAGCCGGTCCATCAACAATGTCACGCGTGAAGAACCCGGAAAGTTCAAAGTCTGCAGAAACGAAGCTCGAGCGGTCGCCACTGTTGTCCGATTTCACAATGTTTGTCATCGTCCCCGCTAGGTCACCAGACCTGAGGATGAAACGGCCGAGGGGGTTAACTCCGAGAAATTCAGATTCGCTGACAACAAAAGGTATTTCGGCTGCTGCTTCATTTTCGTCCGCGATATCCCAAACGATAAATCCATCGGCCTCAACAGGAAAATTCAACTCGGGGCCTGGGTTGATCGGTGTCCCACCGAGGAGTGTTATATCTTGGATTGAGACCGCGGGTAATCTGTCTACCTGCCCCAGAATTGGAGCCGCATCGGTTGAGACCGAGTTTGATGCAGCCAGAACAACCAACAGCGGGCTCAAGAATCGTTTGCACATCATGAGGCGCGCTACAAATTTCCATCGTTGGAAAGGGCGTTCAATCTCATGGTTGGTTGTGGCTATAGGTTGCATTTTCGTTCCTCGCATTCTAGTAAGCAATGGGTTTGTTTCACTTGCCGGTTTCGAGTTGCGAATAATCCGTACGGCTGAACGAACGCTATCGCAATGATCCGACGTACTGAGCGTCATCGCCTGACAAACAAAAAAGACACGAAGCTGCCGTGACCAACCACAGGAACTTCGTGCCTTCTTCGTTTGGATTAGCGTTCTCCGCTTGTCTGCTGATTTACTACACTTTACCAAGTCAAACTTGGGATCGCAATGTAAATTCGCGGGGACACTCTTTGCCGCGCCGGCGAATCCACCGTCCGATAAGGCACAATCTTGTCCGAATGCATGCGCGTGGAGGAAATTCAAAGCCTTTACATAAATTCGTCATTTGATGCTGTAAACCCGTGCCAACTCAAATGTTACGATTTTTCCCGGAGATAGGAGATAGCCGTCCCGGATTGCCATCTGAATCAACTCGCCACGCAGCGTATTTGGGGCGTCGACATCGGATATAATCGTAATCTAGAAGGGAGCAACCTGATTCCTTCGTTATCGCGCAGGTGGTAATGCATGACAGATAGAACACCGGCAATTAGCAAGGAACTTTTGAAAACGCTTTCTACGGTGAAGACATGGAAATGGATCAGCACGGTCGCGCTGGACTGGTTAGTCATTGCGATCGTCGTGGCCTCTTGCCTGTATTGGAACCGATGGTTTGCATGGTTGGTTGCCATTCTCGTAATTGGCAATCGGCAACACGCGCTGGCTATATTGATGCACGAAGGTGTCCACTACCGTGTGAGCGATCGTCACTGGCTGAATGACTTGCTTTCCGATCTGCTTACTGGCTACGCCGTCTTCATGCCTACCGCGAATTATCGTGTGTTTCACCTCGACCATCATCGTTGGCTCGACACGCCGCGAGACCCCGAGGGGAGATTCTTCAAAGCGTTTCCAAAGGACACCAAGTTTCCTCAAAGTACCGCGCGTTTCGCGTTTGTCGTGTTGCGTGACTTATCGGGTATGTGGCCCTTTCCGCTCGGCGTGCTGATGAAGCTGATCTGGGGGCTTCCGGGACAGAAACGAAGTTACTTGCTTCCCATTGCCGCGTTGCATGGAACCGTCGCGGCCACGGCGTACGCTATGGGCGGTCTCCATATCTATTTACTGCTGTGGATAGTTCCCTTAGTTACGGTGTTTCCCGCCATATTTCGAATCCGCGCTGTGGCCGAACATCACGGCATTGAAGAGTCTGGGATGGAAAGATATGCGAGGGAGTTTCCCGATGTGTTGCATACGACGCGTTCGATTCAAGGCCGCGTTGGACGTGTCCTTTTTGGGCCACACGGAATGAACTATCACTTGGAACATCACCTCCACCCGTCCGTGCCATTTTACAATCTGCCACAGTTGTCGCGGTTGCTGAACAAAACCGCGCCGCTGGAAATCGGACCGAGGATCCGAAACAGTTACTGGCGGGCGATCGGGGAATGCCTTGATCGTTCGAAGACGGCCGCAGATGCAGACGGCCGAAGAAACTGAACAGTGACTTTTTCGCGTCTTATCTGGGTAACGAGTCACGCAACGCGAATTGGAAAAGGGTGGAGGCGTCGAATGACGCGCGTGCTTGTTTTCGATCAAAGACAAGAATTTTCCAATTTACTGAAGCAGCAGCTTGAAGCTTCGGATGCGATCGAGTCGTGTCGGGTGGATGATACGACAAAGTCGGTGTCCACGGAGAAGACAGTCGACAGTTCGTCACTCACCGGCCACTCCGCGATCGGTACCTTGGTCTATTCTCCTCGATGCATCGGCAGCAACTCCGCAACGCTGGACCTGGACCATGCTCGCAAGGTATTCACACTGAACAACCTTCGCCATCTGCGGCATGTGGTTCTGCTCTCAAGCGCGGCTGTCTATCACCCAAGACACGGCAACCCCGGCCTGATTACGGAATCGCGATCAACAGTCGCCACAACGCCAAACGCATATGCAAACCAGTGGCGATTGCTGGAACTCATTGCCGAGCGATGTTCTTCCGAGAACATCAAGTTCACACTGACAGTGCTACGGCCTGCGCCAACACTAATTCCATCGGCACGCGATTATGTTTCTCGAATGATTCAGCGACGGCTGGCCATTCGTTTTTTGGGTCATGATCCTTCCATTCAACTGCTCTCCGCGCAAGACCTGGCCCGTGCCATTTTGTGCGTGATCACGAAACCTGTCGGGGGCGTCTTTAACGTTGCGCCGAAGGCCGTCGTACCGCTGCGCAAGGCGCAACGTCAAGCACGCGTCCGCGGTTTCGCAATGCCACGGTTGGCCCAACGCCCTATCCGATCGCTGTTTCGTTCGCTGGGTGCTGCACCGATCGATGAAGCAGATTTCATTCGTTACTCGTTTACGGTTTCCGGTGAAAGCCTTAGACGTACGCTAGGATTCGAACCAACGAAAACGAGCGCTCAGGCTCTGACAGACTACATCGCCGAATCGAGCTCTCATGCCGACCAAGCGAGTTGGAATGAAGAGTTTGATGATTTCGGATTGGACAACGAGTATCTTGAGTGGCACGGTCGTTGGCTGTTTCGATTTCTGGAACGCATTTATTGGCGAGTCGACGTCCGCGGAGTCGAAAACATCCCGGCTCAGGGTGGCGCCATCTTGGTCGGCATTCACCGCGGATTCATGCCTTTCGACGGCGTGTTATTAGTCCATATATTAAATCGATACGCCAATCGAGTTCCGCGAATACTGCTGCATCCGAGCTTGGTAAAGTTTCCTGTGCTTGCCGAATTTCTCATCAAGATTGGGGGTGTCATAGCGTGCCAACCGAACGCCGACTACGTCTTGAATCGAGGTGACATATTAGGCGTATTTCCCGAGGGGATTCGAGGCGCATTTCGTATGTATCGGGATGCGTATCGGCTTGACCGTATGGGACGCAACGACTACGTAAAATTCGCTCTGACCCATCAGGTTCCGATTGTTCCGTTTGTCTACTTAGGGCCGGCGGAAGCCTTTCCGATCTTGGCGCGAATCGATTGGCCATGGTGGAAACGAGTAACCGAATGGCCATTTTTCCCCATCACGCCGACGTGGCCTTGGTTGCCGCTGCCGTTGCCCTCCAAGTGGCATTTGAAGATTCTTGAGCCGATCTCGCTGACGGCGGACTTTTCGCCCGCGGATGCCCAGGATCCCCACGTCGTGGATGCGATCGCCAATGACGTTCGGGAGACTATCCGCCGAAACCTGCACGACATGCATTCGCGTCGCAAGTCGGTTTTTTGGGGATCGATATGCAGCGATGCGGACGATCAATTCTCGACAAACCGCGACGACCCAGTACCGCATTGATTTGCCTTGTCGGCAGAACGATTGGGCGGCCAGCGAATCAATTTGTTGCGGCTGAACCTGCGCGAAGGTATAATAGGAACCCGTGTGAAGTGGGCCGAGCGTGCGTTGTCTTCTTTTCCCGTTCACTTAGGACATGCGAATGCTCTCCTTCAGCGAAATTCAAGAGCGAGTCGTCAAAATCTTGGCGGTCATTAGCGGGATCCCAGCTGAAGAGATAGGTGTCGACTCGACGTTTGAAGATCTCGACCTCGATTCGCTGGCGCGAATTGAAATGCTGGTGGAATTGGAACGCGAGTTTGAAATTGAGACCCCGGAAGACCAGGACGACGAAGAGATTCTCAAGCAAATTCAAAGCATTGAGGATGCAGCGAAACTCGTGGAGAAAACCCTTTCCGCGCGAGACGCAAATTGACCCAATGATCGAATGCCATGAATCGCGTTTTGGTAACAGGGCTCGGAGCCGTAACATCCATTGGCATCGGTTGCGAAGCGTTTTGGAAAGCGGTTTTGGAGCAAAAGTGTGGCTTTACTGAAGTCACTTCTATTGACACGAGCCGTTTCAAGGTCCACATCGGCGCTGAGATACATGGCTTCGATCCAGCGTCCTACTTTCGTTGCCAAGA
>CBDUAB010000298.1:0-5435 GCA_965365045.1 uncultured Planctomycetales bacterium | reverse complement strand
CTTAGCGAAAATGGTCGTCAACGGCCTGAAAGCGGGCAAAGGCCTCATCCCAGTTATCGTTCGTTCGTGGCTCGTATTGATCAACGGGAAAACTGTGTCGGATGAGTTCGCGCGCCTCCGAAATTGAGCCGACATCACCCGCCGTAACAGCCTGCATCATGATATTGCCGATCGCGGTCGCCTCGATGGGCCCCGCGATCACGGGTCTTTGACATGCGTCGGCCGTCATTTGACAAAGCAGTCGATTCTGCGTGCCGCCGCCCACAATGTGAATCGTTTCGATCCGACCGTCGGTTAGCTGTTCGAGCCAACCCAAAACCTGGCGGTAACGCAAGGCAAGGCTTTCCAGGCTGCAACGAATGATCTGCCCTACGTTTTGTGGGACGGTCTGCCCAGTGCTTTGACAGTATGCGGCAATCGCTTGCGGCATGTTCTCCGGGGCAACAAATCGTGCGTCGTCCGGGTTGAAATGACATGCCAGAGGCGTTGACCGTTCAGCCATGGCAACCAACTCATGCCAATCGTAGGACTTGCCAGCCAATTGCCAGATGCGGCGGCATTCTTGCACCAACCACAAGCCGCAGATGTTTTGTAGCACTCGAATTGTGCCCCCTACACCGCCCTCGTTGGTAAAATTCAACTCGCGGCAGCGATCGGTGATGACTGGACTCGGCACTTCGACACCCATCAGTGACCAGGTCCCGCTACTTATATAGCACCATTTCGGTTGCTGATTGGCGGGTTCCGTGGTGGGCACGGACATGACGGCACTCGCCGTGTCGTGCGTACCCGGGACGACAACGCGCACGTCAGCCAGTCCCGTGTCGCGCACGACTTCTGGCCTCAAATTTCCCAAGTCCGTACCGGGCTCGATAATCGTCTGCAACATACGCGTTGGAATATCGAGTTTTTCAAGCAGTCCGGTTGCCCATCGACGCGATTGCGGATTGTAGAATTGCGTCGTTGTGGCATCCGTCATTTCATTCGCTTTTTCGCCGGTCAACAGCCAGTGAAAAAGATCAGGAATCATCAAAAATGTTTCGGCTGCCTCGAGCTGTGGAGACTTGGCTTGCCGCATGGCAAGTAATTGATAAAGCGTACTAATCTCCATGAACTGCAGGCCCGTTTCCGCAAAGATGTCTTCACGGCTGACCGTATCGAAGGCCACCTCGAACATGCCTTGCGTCCGCGGATCACGGTAATGGAACGGATTGCCCAGCAATTGGTCATTTCGATCCAACATGCCACAATCGACTCCCCATGTGTCGACACCCAAGCTGGCGATTTGCGCGCCAAAACGATCGTGCGCCGCGCGCAGCCCTTCTTGCACATCCGTCCACTGGCGCAACAGATCCCAATACATATGTCCGGCCACATTCACCGCCCCGTTTGGAAAGCGGTGTATGTCTTCGATACTGAGCTGATCGTTGTGCAGGCGCCCGGCGACAACCCGCCCGCCAGACGCGCCCATGTCGACCGCCAAAAAAACCTTGTTGGTTGCGATTGATGACATCTTAAGCGGCTATTCGCGCCGCGCCGGCGGATCGAGATTTGATGTACTCGACGGCGCGCTCAAGTTGGACATCTTGCAATGATTGTTCATCGTTTGTCGTGTCGTCGCGGCCGCTGGTTTCAAGTTGTTCGTCTGGTGTCTCGGCGGAGGGTGTCTCGGCTGTTGCGTCTTCAGCGCCTGGGTCATCCGTATCCGGCAAGTTTCGCGCGACAGGTCGAACCTCACTGATGAAATCTCGTTCACGTCGTATGCGGAAGCGTCGTATGATTTCTTCGTCGCTCAAGACGATTTCATAGCCATCGTCGGGTCGCACACCCCAGACATCCTCGTCGGTATCGGTAGAAAAACGGTGAATGTTGGTCCCGCTGGGTCGCCAGTACGTGGCGGTAGTTAGCTTGAGCGCACTGCGGCCGCCTTCGAGCTCAAAAACGTTTTGTACGGTACCTTTTCCCCAGCTACGTTGACCGACGATTTGTGCGCGGCCGTGGTCCTGTAAACAGGCGGCGACAATTTCACTTGCGCTGGCCGAGTACTTGTCGATTAACACGACGATGGGCAAATCGGTTGGCACGGTCGTATTTCCGCCGGTCGCCTCATAAACCTCGGTGATAACCGCATCACGTGCCGACGCGGTTTTCTCCCTAGGGCGACCGAATCCAGCACGCCTGCGAATGCTCACTATGGATCCCTCGTCGACGAATAAATCACACACTTCGACGGCTGCCGACAAGAGTCCACCTGGGTTGCCGCGCAAGTCCAGAATCAATCCGGACACGTTGCCAAGCAAAGGTTTTAGCGTGGCATTCAGCTCTTTGCCAGTAGCTTCACCAAAGTTGACGACGCGCAGATAGGCGATGTCGGGATGGTCTTCGAGGACAAAGTTCCACGTGCCGTCAGGATTCCGCGTGTCACCCAATACAGAGCTGATCTGGATGATAGCACGTTCGACGAACACATCGCGTTGTTCGGTCGTACCAAAGGGTTGAATGATCAAGTGAACTTTTGTACCAGGTCGGCCTCGCATATGCGTGACAGACGCGTTGAGGTCCATGCCTTCAGTGCTAGTACCGTCTATGTCGAGGATTAGATCGCCGGCACGCAGTCCCGCCATAAATCCGGGAGAATCAACGATGGGGCTGAGGACCATTAGCCGATTGGTGTTCGGGTCCAGGCCGACCTGGATACCAACGCCGCCGAATTCCTGATCGAGTTCTTCTTGGAGTTCTTTGTAGTGGTTGGGCCCAACGTAGCCGGAATGCTCATCGAGACCGCCAACAATTCCCTTCATGGCACCCTCGTAAAGGCTGCGCCGCTCGACCGGTTCAATATAATAGTCCGCGACGCAACCGATCGCGTCGGCGATCGTTGGAGCGTAGCGATTCCGGGTGGTACGCAAATAGCACGTAAGGGAAATCAGCATCGTAAAAAACAAGATTTTGAGATTGCGTCGCGGCATAGGATTGTGTTTGGTAAAGGGAGTTAAAAGAATCTCACGTTTATCCGCTTTCGGGGCACTCACGCACGGCTCACAATATCCTATCATGTTGACCGAATCCTATACATGCTGACGGACGCAATTGGGTATGGAAGGCAGGCACACGGACGATGAATCGCAAAGAAGCAAGTTACTCATCTCGGCCAGTTTACCGCTCGCAACGAAGGCGTTCTTCGTTTTTGTTCTATGGTTTGATCGTAGTGGGTGTTGTTGTATCGCTGTTCTTTCTGTTGAAGGGCAATCGCACGGGATCGCCCAAATTCAACCCGCCGCCGCGAATGGAGCGCGGAGAGCCTCCCGAACTGGCCAGGCCGCCGGCCCAACGACCGATGCCGGATCAATCCTTAGCCGGCGGTCCCCAAGACGTGGCGAATGTTTCCTTGACGATTCCACGCGAGGTTCAACAGGCTCGGCGGCTTAACAATCCGCCGAACGCGGTAAATCAGCCGGACCGCGCTCGTCGACTGAGAGGCGATGTCGGCACGGACTGGCGGCAATCGTATGCTCCGCAAGTGGAACCCATTAAGCCGCCCGTCGCCCGTGCGGGTCTGACGGCGCTGCGACCGTACACGGAGTGGAATGTACACGAAACGGCCGCGGACTCCTTGGGACGAATTGGCAAAGCAGCCGTGCCATCGTTGGTCCGCACTCTCGGGCACGCCGAGCCAAAACGCCGCGCGGAAGCGGCTCGGTTATTGGGCCACGTTGGCCCGGGCGCGAAACTGGCCGTGCCAGCTTTGGCTAATGCTCTGAACGATCCAAGCCCTGAAGTGCAAAAGTCCGCCGCGTGGGCACTTGGTCAGGTCGGTCCAGCGGCGGCCGCGGCAGTCGAGCCGCTTATGCGCTTGGTCGAAGAAACCGAGGCCGTGGGTATTTCGAATGGACCGACAGATCCTTGACGAGCATCGGCGCCGCAACCGAGAAACACGGTCGCGCTGGAATGAATACACGGACCACCGTCAAATCGTAACTCGCTTGCTGCTCGGCCTGGCATCGCCATCCCATACGGCGTTGTGTTTGTTAGGCGCCGGTAATTGCAATGATCTCAACCTTGTAGAATTGACCGGCGGTTACAAAAACGTCCACTTGGTCGATATTGACGATGAAGCGTTGTCGTATGCAAGCGGGCAAGTAAGCAACGCGTCACATTCTTTTAGCGGGGAGTCGTCGCAATTGGTCGTCCATCCCGCGCTGGATGTCAGTGGCGTGACGGCCGATCTCGAAGCGTGGAAAGGCAAAGCGGACGTCAACGATAAAGACTTTGCACATGCCATGGCACAGGCAAAGCACGCCGCGCCATCGGTCGAGGGCGAACCATTCGACGTGGTCGTATCCTGCTGTTTGTTGTCGCAACTAATCGACTCGGTCGTGCTAACAAAGACGGAGGGTCATCCGCGTTTCCTGGAGTTGCTGTTTGCGGTTCGCAACCGCCATCTGCAACTATTGTGGCATTGGACAAAGCCCGGTGGCGTCGTTGTGTTCGTATCGGACTTTGTCTCGTCGTCGACTTTTCCTCAGTTGGCTGTGATGACGTCCGCACAGCTTTCGGCTGCGTTTCCACAATTGATCGAGCAGCGGAATTTCTTTACCGGCACGAATCCCGTCGCGATTCGTGACATTCTCCAGGGATTTGGAACTGCCGGTCCGGCTGACATTTCCGGCCCCTGGGTATGGCCCGTGGGAGCACGCATTTTCGCCGTTTGTGCCGTTGTCGCACGTAAGCCGTGAAGAAATGCCGATCCTTCGCAGCAAGCAACGGATACGGTACACTCAACAGCTATGGAACAGCGCCAATTTGAGTCATGGATAGCGATTTGAGTCACTCCATGGCCGTAATTCGTTAACTGTGAAAGCAGAACTGTCATCCTGAGGGAGCCTTAGCGACTGAAGGATCTTCCAAACAGGCCAGCAACGCCCTTACACGAAAAACTTGGCCACGCGATTCAAACGCTTCTGGCAGATCCTTCACTCGCTGTCGCTCCCTCAGGATGACATAGAGTGGCGTTGTCCATCCAGTTTAAGGGTCCATCCAGTTTAAGAGTCCATCTAGTTTAGGGAGAAAACTGTGGCTGGTTTGCAATTGGGCAAGTTCTCATTGGGCATGGGCGATCGTTTTGCCCACCAAGCCAAGGCACAATTGCAGGCTTGTATTTTAGCGGCCGAACAAGGCCATCAGGTTATACCTGTGTGGAATAAGTCGCACCGCGAACATACGACGATTGGCTCGCAGCCCTCGTCCGTGCGGCAAGCTGCGGAGCAAGCCGTTGCCGAACTCGGTTGGGATCAGGCATACCACATTGACGCCGACCATATAAATCACAGCAATGTCGATGGGTACTTGGAAACGAGTGATTTCTTTACGATCGATGTTGCCGAGTCAATCGGCGCTCCCGCCGGCGCAGCCGAAGTGGATGCGTTTGTGGCTAG
>CBDUAB010000297.1:0-5440 GCA_965365045.1 uncultured Planctomycetales bacterium | reverse complement strand
CTAAACACCTTTTTTGTCACAACATCTCAAGCCCCAGTCCGGTAACCGGACTGGGCTATTTTATCTTGTCTTGCCGATTGAGAACGTGTTTTGAAACTCGGCGGTTTCGCGCGTCCACAACGTTTTCAAAGTGACCAAGATGGTCACCGACCTCGCATATCCACCGCGGTCCTCACGGCCAATGGTGTCGCCGTCCATTGTGTAGGCGACGTGAGTACGACCCAGGACGGATCACTCCTGAGCGCGCAAACGGATTTCGCTGGTGACCAATAGTCCTGGGTCGCGATGCCAATTCGAACACGGACTTCGAACGAAGTGCTTTGGCGCCATCAATCGGATGGCGCCTATTCGCCGACTCTCAGACAGCTCAAATTGTGTTCGGTCGACGCAACCTTGGCGGGTCTGAGTGATGGCGAAACGCGATCGGTTGTACACGCTGGAGGACGTCATCGGAATGACGACACTCGCCCCATGACCTGTCAGCTCCGAAGTGCATAAGGAGGGCGTGACCTTAGTTGTCGTCATTTGAATTGGAGGGTTGGTCCATCAGGCGCGTTACACGTCGGCTCATCGTGAGCGCAATTGCCGATCGAGCACATGGATCACCGTTGGATCCAGCGATCCATGAAGAAACCCTAAAAGATACGGTTTTGCTAGCCTACACTTCCGTCTTGTTCGAGCAGGCTGTCGTCGTAGGCCTGCTCCATTTTACAAACCAAGGCCGCCAGTTCCGCATCTTTTTCTAGTTGGTTCGATACGGCCAATTCCCATTCTGTACTCGCGGCACGCAGGGTATCGAAATCCACTGGGAGCTTGAGAATCTTCGCAGACTACCGCGGATCGCCGGCTGGTTCAGATTGTGGGGCAGCGGGCAACGTCTTGAGCAAGCCCAAGAAATCACTGTCCGTCGTCAAGACCATACGGGTATCCTTGCCGATGGATTTCTCAAACGCCTCGAGGGTGCGTACAAAAGTGTAAAAGTCACCGGTTACCTTGATCGCTTCGGCGTAATCACGGATGATTTCGGCGTCGACGGCGCCGCGCAGCTCGTTCGCTTTTTGCTGCCCTTCACCGGTGATGCGTTCCACATCGGCCATTGCCTGGTTGATGATTTCTTGCTTCATACGCTCGCCCTCGCTTGTGTTTTTCGCGGAAACGGCGTCACGCTCCGCGATCCAGCGATCAAAAACCTTTTGACGCACGCTTTCCACAAATTCGATTTGCGAGATGCCAAGGTCGATCAGCTCAATGCCTCGTCCGACGGCCTCCGTGCTAGAACCAGACTCGCCAGCTAGGCGACGTTTGGCTTCTGCTTCGATTTGATCTAGGATCTTCGGTCTTCCGTGTTGAATATTCATCCGCACCCGTCGTACTTCGGTGGGTTCGGTTTCGCTGGGAGGCTCTGTTTCCGCAGCGCCCACTTGGCCTGACGATGTATACAAAGCGCGGTCCGTGCTGCGAACCAATTCGGCCAGATCATACTGCGTTATCACATCTCGCATTGCCCCGCGAGTGAACTGGGCGACTCGCTCTTCGGCGTTTTCCATCGTACGTAACCGCTGCACAAAAACTGTCGGATCGTTGATGCGCCACATCGCCCAGGGGGTAATTTCGATTTTTTTGTCATCCTTGGTTGGCAGATCGGGAAGGGCGAATCTCGCCGTGCCACCCCAGAACTGCCGCGTGCGGGGAAGCATTTCGACGTGTTGGACAAACGGTGTTTTGAAGTACAAACCGGGTTCAGTACGTGCCTTGACCGGTCGTCCGAATTGCAAAACCACGGCTTGCTGACGCTCGTCCACTATGTACATCATTGAGCTCAGTACGAAGATGGCCAGGACGACAAGGACGACGACAATGCCCGAGACAATCGCGAGTTTGTTACCTTGCATGTTGTGTTCTTTCTACTTTCCCGTGGTCGAGTTGTTTGTTGAGTCCAAATTCAAAATCGGCAACAGCCCTTTCAAGTCTCCGTCCATGATAGTCTTGGGACCACTGTTCTCCATGACGCGTTCCATCGTCTCCAGATACAGACGCTGGCGGGTGACGTCGGGAGCCAATTTGTATTCTTGGTACTTGGCGAGCAACGCCGAGATCTCACCGCTCGCCTCGGCACGCCGCCGGGCCGCGTAACCTTCGGCCTCGCGAATCAGTTTGTCCCGGTCCGCCTCGGCTTTGGGAATCAAAGCGGCGCGTTCTTGCTTTGCTTCATTCACTTTCTGGTCACGCTCTTGGATCGACGCGTTGACTTCGTCAAATGCCGCCCGCACTCGGTCCGGTGGGACAACTCGCTGCATTTGTAGATCGATGATTGCGATTCCGGATTCATAGCTTTGCATTACGTTTTGCATCTCTTTGAGCGCCATCACACCGATCTCTTCACGTTTACTCGTGAGGATTTCATCGGCCGAATAATCACCGACAATTCGATGCATGACGCTGCGCGCCACACCCGTAATAACATTTTCAACATGCTGATCGTTGATGCTAAACAGGAAATCCTTTGGTTCGACGACACGCCAGATGACATTCCATTCCACCACGCCAGCGTACAGATCGCCAGTTAGGATCAACGATTCATCCTGGCGACGTCGGTTCACCGCAGCCCCCTGCTGTTCGCGGACGCCGAACGGTAGCCGCTTGCTGTGTTCGGCAACGTCTACCAGAA
Source organism: uncultured Planctomycetales bacterium (assembly GCA_965365045.1). GTDB lineage: Bacteria > Planctomycetota > Planctomycetia > Pirellulales > Pirellulaceae > CBDUAB01. The sequence goes on along the minus strand of CBDUAB010000297.1, from coordinate 2,772 downwards.
TCGCTTTTTCTCCTAATGGGATCTTGAAATGCAAACCAGGGCCCTGCGTGGAGTGATAGCGCCCAAAACGCATGAGGACGGCCTGTTGGTGTGCGTCCACGGTGTAAAAACCTTGCCAGACCAAGTAGCCGAGCATCAACAACAGAATGACGGGCATTACAGTGAGGACAGAGGCAAGGGGACTCGGCGTATTGGGCCTTCTGAAGTCGCCGCCTCGGTTTTCGGGCATAGAGATTACTCCTAATGTGACGAGTTGCCAGTAATGTGCGGTTGTTACCCGTGGATACGAAACTCCATAAGTATGTAGCACATGGATTGTCCCAGTGATAGCTCGCCTCTGCTTGATGTTGAGCCAAATGAACTTCGCTTCCCGGTACCCACTGGATTTTGCGGTCCCGTTCGGCGACCATGTGGGGTCAAGGAAAATTTATTTCGGCCGTAGAGAATCGTAATCCGAATACAAGTCTTTAGGTAACCCAAACCATGAATCAATCCCGTCCGCAGGTGTCACAAGTCGAACCGAGCCTGGTTCCCGAAGAGGGTTGGCACTGCACCCACCTGTTCTATTCGTTTGACCGTGCCAAACTCGCCCAGGCGACGCCGGATCAGATTAATCGAGGCCGCGAACAGATGATCGAGATTCTCGGCGGTCACGGCGTCGATGCCCCCGAGCGATTACAAGTATCGATCGTTAGCGGACATAAAGCGGATTTTGGCTTGATGCTGATGGACCCCAATCCATTGCGGATCGATTCATTTCACCAGAGCATCATGGCAAGCACACTCGGTCCAGTGATGCTGCCGACGTATTCCTACGTGTCGATGAGCGAAATTTCCGAGTACGTGCCCAGCGTCGAGCAATACGGCCGCAAGTTGGTCGAAGAGGGTGAAACCGAAGGCAGCCCAGTTTACGAAGCGAAGGTCAAGGCCTATGCGGATCGCGAACCGATGATGCGCAAGAAACGGCTAACGCCCGATTTCCCGGATTGGCCCGCGACCTGTTTCTATCCAATGAATAAGAAACGTAAAGTCGGTGAAAACTGGTTTACCGAGCCACTTGAAGAGCGCCAACGCATGATGTCCGAGCATGCCCGCAGCGGCATGGCCTTTGCCGGCCGCGTCACGCAACTCATCACGGTGAGCGTTGGTCTCGACGATTGGGAATGGGGTGTCACCTTGTGGGCGAAGAACCCGCAGTATCTCAATGACATCGTATACCGCATGCGTTTTGACGAAGCGAGCGCTCGTTACGCTGAGTTTGGCCCATTCTACACGAGCTACGTGACCACGGCTGTTGAAATGCTTGATCACTGCCGCGTGGCGAGGTGACCGTTCACGATTCTGGGACGCGTTTTGTGAATGACTAATGTCTAAGGACTAATGACTAAGGAATGACTAATGACGAATGCCAGTGGCGCTGTCGCATTAAGTCTCTGATCAACTGAACTGTCGAGCGTGATCGCAAATGACCGCCGTCCTGGATTCAATTCGCAAATGGCTCACCGAAAGCAACGTTTCATTTCGCGAAGTACACCATGCACCAACAAGGACCTCCGAGGAATCCGCGACAGCGCGCGGAGAGCCGCTGGAAATTGGCGGCAAGGCATTGTTGGTCAAGCTCGGCGCGGAGTTTGCCCTCTTCGTGATTCCCGCGGATCGCCGCATGAATTCGGCCGGCGTTCGTGGGGAGCTTGGTGTACGAAAACTGCGCTTTGCAAACACGGTGGAACTTCAGGATCTGACGAGCTTAGTGCCCGGTAGCGTTCCGCCGTTTGGCCGTCCAATTCTGCCGTTTGATCTTTACGTTGATGCGGGAATTCGTGAAAACGATAAAATCGCGTTTAATGCAGGCTCCTTGACGGATTCGGTGATCATGTCCACGGACGACTATTTTCGTCTAGCGCAACCGGTTAAAGTATTTTCGTTCACCCAATGAAAAGGCGATCACAGCATGCGTCAGGTCCGTGTTGGAATCATCGGTTCACGGTTCATTTCCTCCATACATGCCCGCGCTTTGCAACGCTGCCCGCGTGCTGAGTTGTACGCGGTTGCCTCACCAACTAGCGGGAATGCCGCCGAGTTTGCGCGCCAGTTTGATATTCCGCGTCACGAAACCGACTACCGACGACTTTGCGAGATGGACGAAATTGATTTGCTCGTGATTGGAGCGCCGAACGATTTGCATTGTGAAATGACACTTGCCGCGGCGGCTGCCGGGAAACACGTTGTTGTTGAGAAGCCGTTGTGCCTGAACTTACGGGAGGCCGATCAGATGATCGACGCGTGTCGCTCGGCGGGCGTAAAACTGATGTACGCCGAGGAACTTTGCTTTGCTCCCAAGTATGTCCGTCTCAAGCAACTTTTGGATGAAGGCTCGTTAGGCAGTCCGACTTTGATTAAACAATCTGAAAAGCATGACGGTCCGCACGCGGACCATTTTTGGGACGTTTCGCGCTCCGGCGGCGGCGTGGCGATGGATATGGGTTGCCACGCAATCCAGTTTTTCCGTTGGATGCTCGCGCCACGGCCAGTCAAATCGGTATATGCTCAGCTGTGCACGTTGATCCATGGAGATAAGACGGCCGGCGACGACAACGCGGTCATCATCCTCGAGTTTGACGGTGGTGTCGTGGCGGTTGCCGAAGACAGTTGGACGAAGCTAGGCGGTATGGACGACCGCGCGGAAATTCACGGTTCGGCCGGAGTGGCCTATGCCGACCTGTTGCACGGTAGCTCGATCGAAACGTACAGCACGGCAGGTGTCGGCTACGC
>CBDUAB010000296.1:0-5449 GCA_965365045.1 uncultured Planctomycetales bacterium | reverse complement strand
GGTCTGAATGACGAACAGCTGAAGGTTAATGACGCCGGCTTGAAGTACGTTATTGACTCCTACTGCCGCGAGGCCGGTGTGCGTACGCTGGAGAAACAACTGGCCCGTATTATGCGTAAATCCATTGTGCGCCTGCTGGAAGAGGAAGAGCGCAAGTTACGCGTCGGTAAGAAGGACATCGAAGAGCTGCTGGGCAAGCCGCCGTTCCAGCCCGATAAGCCCCTGCGTGGCCTGGGTGTGGCCACAGGCCTGGCCTGGACCTCCATGGGCGGTGCCACACTGCCCATAGAATCATCGCAAATCCATACGCTCAACCGCGGTTTCAAAATGACTGGGCGATTGGGGGATGTGATGAAGGAGTCGGCTGAAATCGCTTACAGCTATGTCATCGGCCATCTGAAGGACTACGGCTGCGACCCGGACTTTTTCGATATGAGTATGGTGCACTTGCACGTGCCCGAGGGTGCGACACCCAAGGACGGGCCCAGCGCAGGCATTACCATGGCCACCGCCCTGGTTTCACTGGCGCGCAAAGAGCGTATCAAACGGCCACTGGCAATGACCGGTGAACTCACCCTGACCGACCAGTTGTTCCACCGGATGGCTGCGCGGATTGTCATGGTATTGCGTGAACAGCAAATGTTCGCAGGAATCCTCGATTAACGAGAGCATGCCGCGAATGTCCTTGCCGCGCGTTGAACCGAATACAATGATCCGCGGACGCCCGCCAAAACTCTCGTCAAGCACGGACAGCAGGGCCCCGATTGACGCATCATTGTGTGCTCCATCCAACACAACCGTGGGATTCGTCGAGATTAGGTCCGTTCGTCCCGGGCATTGAGCGCCCGAGATCCCGGCCCTTATCGCGGATTCAGACGCTTGCTCGCCGTCCTTGGCTAGTAGACGAATTGCTGTCGTCGCGATCGCTGCGTTGGCTGCTTGATGTTGGCCGAGCATCCCCAACCGCATTTCGAACAACGATGCGCCAAGTAAAGAATTGGAGGGCAAGTAATCAAGGTTTCCAGTAATTGCGGTTCGCGCTGTGGTGACGGTTGCATCCGCCATGTCACCGCGCCGACTTGATCGTGGATAGTACTTAAAGTCGAAATCAACCCCGAGTATGACGCTGGGGCTGCCACGTTCGGCGGCCACTTCCTCAATCACTTGACGCCCCACGCCATCGCGGACTCCGTTGACCAAGGGAACACGTGGTTTGACAATGCCAGCTTTCTCACGGGCGATGCTGGCCAAGGTATTTCCAAGCTGTATGGTGTGGTCGAGACTAATGCTCGTAATTACGGTAACTATTGGATTGCAGACATTTGTCGAGTCGAGACGACCGCCCAAACCGACTTCCAGCACGCCATAGTCGACGTTTTTTCGCTGGAAGTGTAGCATTGCCAGCGCCGTTACGATTTCAAAATAAGTGGGCTGTCCGTGATCGTCTTGGGTGCGAGACGCATGGCGATCCATCTCGTCGACCGCCGGTCGCAGAACATCGACCAACTCGACCAACTCCGCGGTGGTGCACATCGTGCCGTCGATGCAGATTCGTTCTTCCAGACGGTCTAGATGCGGTGATGTGTACAAACCGATCGACTTGCCGGCCGCGGTCAAGATGGCGGCAATCATGGTCGCCGTGGAGCCCTTGCCCTTACTGCCCGCCACATGGATAACGGGAAGTTGCTTCTGAGGATCACCAATGAGCTGGAGTAACGTTTGCATCCGCTCGAGCTTTAAATGTCCCTCCTGGTACGGAATGGTCGGAGTACGTTCGTAGTCGATTCGACCGTAGAGGAAACCGAGTGCCGCTTCGTAGTCTTTTTTCATCTTTTGACGCGTTCGTCGTCTCAGAAGGGAGCCTTGGCTGGGAACAGTCGATAGCAGGGCGAGCGGCACGCCGGCGGAGGTGAGCCGCTGAAGTCTTAAGAATTATTTAACATTCGTGATCGCCGCTAAAGTGCAGGGCTCCGTCTGAATTAGCAAGATTGGTCATGCGACACACTATATCAGCTTGCGCGATCCTGGGCGGTTTAGAGGAAAATGAATAATGACTAAGGAAATCCTAATTCCCAATGACGAATGAAAACCGCAGTTTTTCCGAGGAAAACGCGGGATTCCAAGGTTGTGGCTGGAAATCTTTCGGTATCGGGTTTTGCGGGCACTTGGGCATTCGTCATTCGTCATTCCTTAGTCATTAGTCCTTAGAAGTTAGTCATTCACGCCACGCGTCCCAGATCGTGAGCGGTCATCTGGCCCGATGCTCCAGCGAGGGACTTGACGTCCGTCCGCTTGAACGGCCGTTTTTACCCATTTATATTGAGATTGAGCTAGGCGTCGACACGGCGGGCGCCGGGGGCCGATTGGCCCGTGTGCGATATGCCAGGACGGAAAGGCAACGGGCTATTCCGTGCGGCATCGCCTGGCAAGCAAAATTGAGGCAACTGAAATCGAGGCAAGCGAACCGATCACGTGGGTTTGTCGTATTAAAAGCGTATTCTCAGTGCGTTCACGGCGCCGTTGATTTCTCGGTGCCAGGTTTGGACTCGAGGACTCTCGAGCCGGCCTGTAAACGCTTTTCGATTAGACGCACTAATATCCGCTTCATAATTAGTCATCAAACGATTCGAGATTCCAGATGGATGTTTCGCCGGCGGCCACGCAGGAAACCAATAGCCAACCATCTACGGAAGTCGTCATCGAGACGCGCAATCTGACGAAGGTCTACCGCGACTTTTGGGGGCGACAAAAGGTACGCGCGCTCAAAGCGCTTGACTTGGAAGTCAATCAAGGTGAGATTTTCGGGCTCCTGGGTCCCAACGGATCTGGCAAGACGACAACAATCAAATTGATCCTCGGTTTGCTCTTTCCGACGAGTGGCGAAGCCCTTGTGTTTGGCAAGGATTCGTCGGACGTTAACAAGAACGAACGGATCGGGTTCTTGCCCGAAGAGTCTTACCTCTACCGATTCTTAAATGCCGAGGAAACACTCGACTTCTATGGCCGCCTGTTTGACATGTCAGCCGCCACACGTCGCCAGCGCGTCGATCAATTGATTGAACTGGTCGGACTCGATTGGGCCCGGCGTCGCCAGCTGAAAGAGTACTCAAAAGGCATGACGCGGCGAATCGGTTTGGCTCAAGCACTCATCAACGACCCAGACTTAATTATCCTCGATGAACCGACGACCGGTCTGGATCCCATCGGTACACGAGAAATGAAGGATCTGATTATTCGACTTCGTGAAGAAGGAAAAACGATCCTCATGTGCAGTCACCTGCTGGCGGATGTTCAAGACGTGTGTGATCGTATCGCGATTCTGTACCAGGGTGAGCTGAAGGAACTGGGTCGGGTGGATTCGTTATTACAGGTGCGCGACGTGACACAGTTACTTGCCAGCGGTTTGTCGCCGGCGGCCGAAGCCGATTTGAAGGCGGTCGTTGAAAAACACGGCGGCGAGCTATTGTCTATCGATAATCCGCGGACGACGCTGGAAGAGCTTTTCTTGAACATAGTGCAGGAAAGCGAGGCGCGCCCGGGTCGTCGAGCGCGCACTCCGGAATCGAAATAGAACGCCATTCGGCGTGAGTCAGGATAACTGATGGTAATCGAAGAACCGATCAAACCGTTTCTCGAGTGGTTTGGCGGGAGCTTTCCGTCGTTCGCATTAAGCGTGTGCATTCTGGGTCTGGTCGCGTTTCTCTGCGGATTTCTTCTTACCGCCCTCCGCAGCAACCCCGGCGCAGCTTGGCGGCGCACGCTGCACGTGAGCCTAAACGGCATCAGCGAGTTTCGACAGATGTCGTTGCGGCGGGTGATGTCCATGGCACGCTTGGCTGTAAAAGAATCGGTACGTCGCAATGTGCTGGTCGTTTTTGCGGTTTTCACGGTTATCCTGCTGTTCGCCAGTTGGTTCCTCGACGCGGAAAGCGATAATCCGGCCCGGCTCTACCTAAGCTTTGTGCTGAAGGCGATGAATTTCATGCTCATCCTATTGGCGATTTTTCTCAGCGCGTTCAGTTTGCCCAACGATATTCGCAACAAGACGATTTACACGATCGTTACGAAACCAGTGCGTCCGTGGGAAATCATTTTCGGCCGCATCGTCGGATTCATGGGGGTCTGCTCGGTGCTGTTGGCCGCCATGGGTCTGTTCAGTTACGTCTTTGTTCGGCGCGGCGTTCATCATCGTCATGATATCGATGTGGCAAGCATTGAAAAAATGACGGACGAAACGCGGGGCCGTACCAGTCAAGAACAGTTCCATCGCCACGATTTTGAACTTTCGACAGACGGATGGGGTGAAACAGACGCGCGGCGAGGCCACTTTCATCGCGTTGAAATCGATCCCGAAATTTCCGAGACGGGGTCCAACAATTCTAAGATAGGGATTGTTGGCCCACCGGAGGGCGCGTTGATGGCTCGCGTGCCGATCCACGGCGAATTACGTTTTTTGGACCGCGGCGGCCAACCCAGCGCCAAAGGAATCAACGTCGGCAAGGAGTGGTTCTATCGCGGTTACATCGAGGGCGGAACGTTAGGCGCCGGTATTTTTCGCTTTCACAATCTAAAGTCTCGTGATTTTGCTAGTGGATTGCCTTTGGAGATGACCATTCGGGTCTTTCGTACCTATATCGGCGAGATAGAACGTGGAATTCTTGGTTCTATCTCGGTTCGCAATCCGAATCCGGCGCTTTGGTCACCACAGGAAATGACGACGAGCAGCCGCATCGATGCGGATACGGCGGTGGAAAGCGAAGAGATTCCCATCACAGCGACGGATTTTACACCCTTCAAGATGACCATTCCACGGCGCATCAGTGCCCGCATGGCGTCCGACGGATCCTATCGCGAAGTCGATTTGTTCGAATCGCTAACCCATAACGGCGAACTTGAAATAGTGGTTCGCTGTGCGGAGCGATCTCAGTACTACGGCTTGGCCGCCACCGATTTGTACATCCGCTCAGCGGACAAAATGTTCTGGATCAACTTCGTCAAATCATTCGCGACAATGTGGCTTAAATTGTTGGTTGTGATCAGCTTTGGAGTCATGTTCAGCACGTTTTTGAACGGACCCGTGGCGATGTTGACCACGCTCGGCAGTATCGTGTTGGGTTACTTTTCCAAAACCATCGTAGACGTGGCGAGCGGGCAACTCGAAGGCGGCGGTCCGGGTGAAGCGGCGATGCGATTGCTGACACAGACGAATCTCACGGACCAAATGGGCGGAGGTTTGCCAATGCAGATCGTGCAGGGTGTCGATTCCGCCATCTTGATTGTCATGCGGGGATTTTCCTTTCTGATGCCCAACTTTCGCGACTACGCCGAATACGGTGGGATGGACACGGTAAGATTCGTCGCCTCCGGTTTTGATATTCCGTTGAACCTGCTAGGGCAGCACGCGCTGATGGCATTGGGTTATACATTGGTAACGGCTTGCGCGGCGTAT
>CBDUAB010000295.1:0-5465 GCA_965365045.1 uncultured Planctomycetales bacterium | reverse complement strand
TGCGAAAGTCCCCGCTGCGAAAGTCCCCGCTGCGAAAGTCCCCGCTGCGAAAGTCTCTGTCAATCGAGGAAAAACAACTCGTGTCGCAGCAGACTTAAAGGAAGAGAAACACAGCCCCGCGCTCAGTTTCCTGTTAGACTCCAGTGATCCTCTGGTCGACGCCCCGTCAATTGGACCACGGACAGCCGCACATTTTCAGAAAATCGGTGTGCAGACGGTCGCTGAGTTTCTGCGGCTTAATCCGGACGACGCGGCCGCAAAAATTGACAATCGCCGCATCAGAGCCGACACAATTCGCCAATGGCAGAAACAAGCCGCCATGGCATGTCGCATTCCCGAGCTACACGCGCATGATGCCCAAATCTTGGTTGCCTGCGGAGTCAAGGATCCAACGGAACTGGCTCGTATGGAGCCGACTGAGTTGTGGTCGCGCGTGAAGCCGTTTATTAAAACGGCCGCAGGCAAACGAATTATTCGCAAAGGCGAATCACCAGACTCGAACAAGGTCGAAGACTGGATTTCCATGGCGAAGAAGTCAAGAACCATGAAAGCCGCTTGATCGGCGGCGACGAGATTGGCGGACCATGCCACTCAACTCCGAATCAACGGGTATCATTGTTGTCGACCACGGATCACGCGTGACCGAAAGCAACGTGTTGCTCGAGAGAATCGCGCAGTCTTTTCAAGAACAGTCTTCTTACGAAATCGTCGAACCGGCCCATATGGAATTGGCCGAACCCTCGATTGCCACAGCGTTCACGCGGTGCGTCGAGCAAGGCGCCAATCTGGTCGTCGTGAGCCCTTTTTTCCTACTTCCGGGTAAGCACTGGAGCAAGGACATTCCGGACTTAACCCGCGCCGCCGCCGCGGCACATGCGGGCATTCGCTTTCTTGTCACGGCACCGCTAGGACTTCATCCGGCCCTTCTCGACGTAATCAATGCTCAAGTGCGACAGTGCCTGGCACACGCGGTCGGCGAGGGGGCTGCCTGCGAACTCTGCAACGACACCACTAAGTGCCAATTCGAATTCGGATAAGCAGATAACCTGGGAATGCGTCCCTGGGATCGACGTATCAATCGATGTCGCCGTTGTGGGAGGGATGGTATCCTGTCTGAACAGGTTAACAACCTGTCCTACGACGGTCATTTACGAACCCGTCCCGAGGTAAGCCTTTGGGCTGACCGGGAGTGCAGAAGCACGTTTTGCAAAAATGCACGTTAGCCCGACGCGCAAGTTTTGAAGTTGCACTATTCTCGTTCGACGAGCGGAAAAGAGGACTGGCTCCGTGCACAAATTGCGTGGAATAGCGAACGAAAAGTCACGCACGGTGCCTGTCCCCTTTCTCCTAGGCACCTTATGATGGTTAACCCCGGAGCCCAGCGTCGTTAAGGATTTTTGCCCGTGAAATCAGGGCAAAACTGACGTGGGTGACACGAGCCGAGTGTCACCGTTGCGGCTTGGTTGGCGCAAACAAGTACAAACGCCTAACTTGGTCACGCTCGGCTCGCGTGACCCACCTAGGAATCCTTACCGGTATTGCCTGGATCTGTGGCGGCTAGCGAGGGAACTTTTCAATTGGGTTCGATGATGGCAATGAAACAATCACTTTGATGGGGTAATAAAGATGAAACACGTGACATTTAATGTGCGCCGGGCGATCGTGAATTACGTAGTGCTGCTTGCTTGCACGGCATGCATCACTTTCCAAACCGGCTTGGCCGTCGCCGATGAAGGTTTTCAATCGTTGTTCGACGGTCAGACGCTGGAAGGCTGGGAAGGCAATCCGAAATTCTGGAGCGTCCAGGACGGTGCGATCACTGGACAAACCACTGCCGACAATCCAACCAAAGGCAACACGTTTTTGGTCTGGCGCGGCGGTGAAGTAAAGAACTTTGAGCTCCGTTTGAAGTACCGCATCGACGGCGGCAACTCGGGGATCCAATACCGCAGCAAGGAAGTCGAGCGGTGGGTGATCTCCGGTTATCAGGCTGACATCGATTCCACCAATAGATTTACGGGCATTCTATACGAAGAAAAAGGACGCGGCATTCTCGCCGAGCGTACCAAGAAAGTCGAAGTCGGCGCCGATGGCAAACCACAGGTAGTGGGTGAAACTGTCGCCGACAAGGAAATCCTCGACACGATCAAGGCTGACGGATGGAATGAATATCGCATCGTTGCCGACGGCAATCATCTGCAGCAGTTTGTCAACGGCAAGCTGAGTGTCGACGTCACCGACAATGATGAAGCCCGCCGCAAGGCATGTGGCTTGCTGGCCCTTCAGCTTCACGCCGGGCCGCCAATGAAGGTGCAATTCAAGGACATCGAGATTAAGAATCTACCTGACACGATCGCCGCGGCCGCGAGCGGCGGAATGCACAAAAAGGTTGTTTTCGTTGCCGGTCGGCGCAGCCACGGTTATGACGCGCATGAACACAACGCGGGCTGTCTGTTGTTGGCCAAGTATCTCAAGGCCGCCTTGCCGAATTATCAAGTCGACGTCCATCGCAATGGCTGGCCTGTCGACCCGGCTGATTTCTTTCAAGATGCCGACGCCATCGTGATGTATTGCGACGGCGGTGGCGGTCATATGGCAATCCCCCATCTTGAACAGGTCGACCAACTCAGCAAAAACGGCGTCGGAATCGTTTGCATTCACTACGCTGTTGAAGTTCCCAAGGGGGACGCTGGCCAAAGTTTTTTGGATTGGCTCGGCGGTTATTTTGAAATGCACTGGTCGGTGAACCCGCATTGGACGGCTAACTTCGCTTCGTTTCCAGACCATCCGATTTGCCGCGGTGTTGAGCCGTTCGAAATCAATGATGAATGGTATTTCCACATGCGATTTCGTGACGGATTGAGTGGCGTCACACCCATCTTGAGTGCCGTGGCCCCGGAAGGCACCATGAAACGTCCGGACGGCCCGCATTCTGGCAATCCGCACGTGCGCGCCGAGGTCGCTCAAGGCAATCCGCAGCATGTCGCTTGGGCAGCGGAGAGTCCCGACGGTGGCCGTGGATTTGGCTTTACAGGAGGCCACTATCATCACAATTGGGGCGACGATAACTTCCGTAAGGTCGTGCTCAACGCCATCGTCTGGGCGGCCCGTGACGAAGTTCCCGATGGTGGCGTCGGAGTCGGCCGTGTGACGGATTCCGATTTGGCTGCCAATCAGGATTACGAGCGGCCCAAGAGAAAATAGAGCGATTCGTTTCACGCCCAACTGTCATCCTGAGCCGAGTAACACGAGGCGAAGGATCTACCAACAGCCCCAGCGCCGCTAGCAGATCATTCACTCGCTGTCGCTCCCTTCCAATGAGCTTTTTGGCGAACGGGGGCCGTGAGTTTTGAAGTTGCACTAGCAACGGTAGCCCGACGCGCGAGCGAGGGACACAAGGTTAATCGTTCCACGGGTTTACGTGATGTGGTAGTGTCCCTCGCTTGCGCGTCGGGCTATCGAAGCAATTACATTCCTACACCCTATCTCGCGGGAACCGGCAAAGTCACCTTGCCGTACGTCTGCCGATTCGGTAAATATCCCACTCGAACGTTTGGTTCTCCAGTCCGATTGCGCGCTGTCCTCCGTTCAGGCGGATCGCGTCATTTGTCGAGAGCCATTCGAGCTTTTCAAAATGGCGGCCTTACGCTGCTGACTTTTCCTTTATCTTGTCGCTACAACGGAGTCCGGCTGATGATCCGTCGTCGCTGCCAAAACATTCTGCGGCTCCTGTTGGGAACGCTGACGTTTTTCTGCGCGCTGCTTTGTATCGCGTCGAACGTGCATGCACAATCCGGCAGTCGTGGAGCGCCAGGCTTTGGTCAACAACCTGAATTTCGGCAGAGCGAGGACGCTCAGCGCCGCCGTTCCACCGTGCCATACTTCGGCCCGCAAACGGACGAATCGGTCGCGGAAATAAAAATCGTTGGCAACAGTCTAACGTCGGAGAAGCGCGTTTTGTCCATGATTAAGACGCGTGTAGGCCGGGCGTACGATCCTGAACTAGTTCAAATGGATGTTCGCGAACTCATCGGTTCGGGGCTTTTCCGTGACGTGAGAACTTATCGCCGTGAAACAAAAAGCGGCGTCTCAATCACCTTTGAGGTGTTCGAGCGACCTGTTGTCGCGCACGTGCGATTCATCGGGAACAAAAAGGTCAAGGACAAGTCGCTGGTCAAAGAGGTCGGTGTCAAGGCCGGCGATCCGCTCAACCGCTTTACGATCGAGGAAGGCCGGCGGAGGATCGAGCAGCATTATAAGGACAACGGATTTGGTCGGGCGAAAGTATCTATTGTCGAAGGCATCAAACCAGGTGAGTCCGGCATCGCGTACCGCATCCACGAGGGACCAAAGCAACGAGTTCGAGGTGTTGATTTCATTGGCAACACATTTGTCGGTGATGCTCGGCTGAAAACCAAAATCGAGTCCAAACCTGGCATCCTGTGGCTGATTGGCGGCAAAGTGAATTACGATCAAGTCGACGAAGATGTTGATCGCCTCTATGCATACTACCGCAGTTATGGGTATTTTCGCTGCCGCATCGGTCGCAAACTTGCTTTTGACGATGACAACGAATGGCTCAAGTTGACATTCGTCATCGACGAAGGTCCCCGCTACACGGTGCGTAATGTTATTTTTAACGGCAACGAAAAGTATGCAACCAGCGCGCTGGCTTCCGAACTCGAATTGCGACAAGGCGAGTTTTTCAACCTTGCCCAAATGCAGCGTGATCTAAGCACGATGCGGGATCTCTATGGTGGTGAAGGTCACATTTTTGCGGATATCCGCGCCGAGCCAAAATTCGACGAGCATCCCGGTGAAATCGACTTGGTTTACAACTTTGACGAAGGTGACCAGTATCGCGTCGGTCGTATCCTCGTCAACATTGACGGCGACGAGACGCACACGCGCCGAACGGTCGTGCTGAATCGACTTTCATTCCGACCAGGTGACGTTGTTGATGTGCGCGAGATTCGAGCCAGCGAACGTCGATTGGCATCGTCCCAATTGTTCTTACACAATCCGGCGCAAGGTGTCTCGCCAAAGATCGCGGTGAAACCGCCGGAGAACGACACGCAAATTGCCAGGCACACGGCGACAGCCAACGGCGGCACCTTTCGTGGACAATCACCGCGTCATCTTGTGAATCGCCCCGTCGTCCACTACGCCGACATCCATGTCACTGGCAAAGCGAAGCCAACTTTTGGGGCAGGGGGAAAAAGCCGGTGAATATCCAGTACAGCGGCAACACAACACTAATCGTTACGCTTTCTTGCATCATCTCGGCAGGTTGCGTTGGTGTCGGCTCACGGCCGGTTAACCTCTCACTTGCGGAAATCTCGCCACCTACCGGCCGTGTTGGCGAGACATCCGCCAAGCCGATCGTTCGCAACCAGTCTGGCGGGGAATACGGCTCGAATTGGGGTGGAACCACTGTTTCCGCTGGTGCCGACGCGTCGCGTTAT
>CBDUAB010000294.1:0-5467 GCA_965365045.1 uncultured Planctomycetales bacterium | reverse complement strand
ATCGACCCCATGCTCTCCGGCACGCGCGCGAGCATCGCGGTCAAGACCTGTCGAGCCACTTCATCCACTTGGTCGGGTGGGATCTGGTAATCGCGGAGTGGGGTTTGCGGAAGTACCCAGCGCTGTTCCACCGTAGCCTGGACGTGGTCGTGGAGACTTTGCGTTTGCTGGTTCTGTTCCGATTGGTTGGTTGTCATGTCGTTTAGTGGGCTTTTATCGCGGGCGCTTGCTCGATCCAATCCATCGAAGCTTTGAGCCCTGCGCCTAGGTCAACGGTTGGCTGGTAACCTAACTCGTCCCGCGCACGCTGGATGTCCGCGAATCTTGTTGTTCCCAGAAACCTCAGCGTGGTGCGGTTGATGGGACCCGACCTTCCCAGCCGATCGAACACGGTACATACAAGCCAGGGCAGAAAGTATGGAAGCACCCGTGTTGGAGGTGGACAGTTCATTAGTCTTGCCAAATGGCCCACGAGGTCGCCAATGGTGGACCGAGAGCCGTCGGTGATGTTGAAAACACGAGCCCCGGAGTGAGACGTCTGGGATGCCAACAACATCGCTTGCACCATGTCACTGACGGACACCAGTGGCACGACGTTATCGCGGCTGCCGATAAAGACGAACTTGCCACGCCGGATGGCATCCGCCATGCGGGGTAAGTGGCGATCACCGTGTCCGTAGATCAAACCGGGTCGCAGAATAGTGATATCCAGTCCATGTCGATCAGCGTACTCGAGGGCCAACTCGTCGCCGTCAATCTTGGCGTCGGCGTGAGCCTCACCAGAACGGCGCAATGGCGCATCCTCCGTTAGGTGGTCAAAGCTCTTGATGCCATAAGCGTTCATCGAACTCATCAAGATAATTCGACCACGTTTCTCCTGACGAACCGCATCGAGTAGGTTTCGCAAGCCATTTTGGTTCGTTTCCCGAATCTCCTCGACGCTGCAAAGCGAATGCGCTGCCGCGCAATGAAAGATTATGTCCACATCTCGGACGGCACTGCTCATCGCCGTTGGGTCACGAATATCACCCACCACGGTCTCGACACCACGCTGGCGCAGCTTGTCCGCTCGCTCCTGATTGCGACTCAAGGCACGAACCTTGCTACTGCCGGACAGCAGTTCATCGACCAAATGAGTTCCCACGAATCCCGTTGCGCCAGTAACTAACATCGTCATTGTGAAAAAGTCCGTATCAATCGGTTATAAAGCTCTGCTGTGCATTCGATTTGAACGCCCAAATCGGTGAATCGGTAGAATGATGCTGCTCGCTCGCGTCCGAGATACAATAGGGTGTCTGCAGCCGCGGCCTCTACGGGACCGGAAAACACTGGCCTTCCGTTTGCGCGCAGATGACACTTTTTCCGGTGATCCTACCATCGCGGAATCCACTTCAGTTTTCTACTTGATACATCGGTCTAGCCAAACCAGGCAAGTCCTGCCGACATGCGTAATTGGAAAGCATCAATACCAATCTTAGTCAGTGTCGGCTCCATCGTTTGGTTGGTCGCCCACGTCGACGCGGATAAGTTGGCACGAGCTGCCACGGAATTGAATTGGCTTGCCTTGATTCCTACAACAGCGCTGATGGTGCTAGGCCTATTCATGTGGGACGCCGTTTGCCTACGCAATCTGTTCGGTTCTGCCAGCACACCACTCGGCTATCGCCAGGCATTGCAGGCACGCGGAACATCGTACCTATTTGGTGTTGTAAATTATGAACTCGGTCAGGGTGTGCTGGCTTTCAATTTGGCTCAGACCCAAGGGATCAGTGTCGTCTCCGGCCTTTCCCGAATTCTCATGTTGGCCTACCACGACTTAGTCGTCTTGTTCGGATTGGGATTTACCGGGTCCATCATCTCCAGCCACCCCGATACCACGTACATAAGTCTTTTCAGCGGGATCGGCCTGTTAACACTACTTGCCGTCCCCGTAATCGGCGTACTGTTGCCCGTCTCGGCGCGCGATCGGTTGGTGCGATCTCGGTGGATTCCTTGGCTTGAATCATGGAGTTTGTGGCGATCCTGCTGGCTAACGATCTTGCGCGTGGCATATTACTCGATTCTCATATTCTACGCTGCCGCGGCGTTTCGAATCTGCCAAATCCAAGTCGGCAAAGTGTTGGCATTGAGCACAGTTCCCATGGTACTTCTGGCCGACGCGCTTCCAAGTGTTTCTGGTTTGGGCACGCGAGATGCGGCTCTGCAGCTAATACTTTCGCCGCAGCAACCGGAGTTGCTGGCGGCTATGAGCCTTTTTTGGTCAACGGGCCTGATTGTAGGGAGGTTCGGGATTGGCATACTTTGCATGTGGGTCCCACGAGTTGGCAATCTCTCATCTTTTCCGCCCGTCGCGAGCGAAGCCGGTAACCGTGATTGTCCCTAAACTTGGCGGGATTGAATTATCCATAACTGCCATAACCCTCAGATACTTTAATATCTAGAAATATCTCAAAGTACCTACATATTCAGAGCTCGCCCAGATTAAAATGCAACTCGCTGGTGCTGTACGAAGGAAACAGCGGAACCCTTTGTGAACTTGCGAATTGAACGGATGGTCGGATGCTTCGAATTCGAGGTTATGTCTGGCTGCGTAATCGTCGCGTCAAGCGGTTCGTCGCGGGCGCGCGTCGGGCGCAAGCAATCCAACGGGACGTGTTGTTCGCGAAACTAGCAACAAATTCCCAAAGTGAGTTTGGCAAAGATCACGGGTTTTCGGCGATAAAGACTGTCGCCGATTTTCGCAGACAAGTCCCCATCACCACATTTGAATACTATCGAGATTACGTTGAACGAGTAAAAGCCGGTAATCTGGGTGCCATGTTTGGACCCAAGGTCCGGCTCTTGATGTTTGCTCTCACATCGGGCACCACAGGCCACTCAAAGTACATTCCGGTCACTCAACGGTTCTTCAACGAATACCGAACCGGCTGGAATTACTGGGCTGTTCGGACATTCGCGGATCATCCGGACCTCGCTAACAAGAAGACGATTCAGTTAAGCAGCGACTGGCGCCAACTACACACTGAGGGAGGCATTCCCTGTGGCAACATCAGCGGTCTGGCTGCCGAAACGGCACCGCGCATCAGCAACCCGATCTTTATTTTGCCACGTTGCTTGATCAAGATCTCCGACTCCGCCTCGAAACAGTATGCGGCCTTGCGGTTGTCCGTGCCGTCAAATCGAGTGGGGATGATCGTGACAGCCAACCCGAGTACGCTCGTCCAGTTTGCCAAGCTGGCTGATCTCCACCAGGAGATGCTCATTCGCGACATCTACGACGGTACACTCGCGGATGAAGTAGTGGTTCCCCCGGACATCCGCCGATCACTGCGCCGGCATCTGCGGCCAGATCCAAAGCGAGCCCGTGAATTGGAGCAAATCGTCAGTCGCACCGGCCACCTTTTCCCGCGAGACTTCTGGCCAGGGTTGTCAGTGTTAGCAATCTGGACGGGCGGTTCCGTTGGCCTGTATCTGCCCAGGCTGAGAGAATACTACGGCGAGACGGCGTTTCGCGACCACGGACTCTCAGCGAGTGAAGGGCGGATGACGATACCGCTGCGCGACGGTTCGTCCGCCGGCATTATTGACTATGTTCATCAGTATTTTGAATTCGTCCCAGAAGCGGAGCACGGCCGACCGAATCCCACGGTCCTCGAGGCACACGAGCTGGAGGCGAGACAGAGTTATTACATCATGTTAACGACATCCAGTGGTCTCTACCGGTACGACATCCATGATGTCGTAAGGTGCGTTGGCTTTGAGGGAAGTGCCCCGATTCTGGAGTTCTTGCACAAGGGCAGCCTGATGTCGAGTATCACGGGAGAAAAACTGAGCGAATTCCAGATTGTTACGGCCGTCAAGAAGGCTTTCGCGGACATGCAGTTGCCGACGGAATTGTTTACCGTGGCCCCGGTCTTTGGTGATCCTCCACACTACGAACTGCTAGTGGAAGAAGGTATCGTTGGGGACAAATCGGCCGAATTGGCGCGGCGCGTTGATGAAGAGCTTTTCCAGCTCAATTGCGAATATGCGAATCGAATCACAACGGGCAGGCTGAAGCCGATTTCAACCCGTCAACTACCGCGCGGTATCTGGACGGCCTATCGGGAATCGAAGATCGCGCGGATCGGTGGAAGCCTGGAACAGTATAAGCATCCCTGTCTGGTGGCCGACGTGCATTTTACGAGTATGTTGCAGAAGCTCAAACCGGTGGTCGACTGCGGCGATTCGATGTTCAACTCCGCCTAATCGGACTGCGCACTTTTTCTCGGGAAATTGTGGTAACTCGTCATTCTAAAGCATGATTGTCATCCTGAGAGAGCGACAGCGACCGAAGGATCTTCCAAACACGCAAGAATTGCCGTCACGGACTAATCCGAACACGCGGTTGGACATTTTTGGCAGATCCGTCACTCTCTGCGCTCGCTGAGGATGACACAAGGTAGCGCTGTCCAACTAAGACCGTCGCCGTGCCACGATGCCCCCAAGCCAGTCTCCTAGATCGCACAGAAATGTTGACGTATCCGGCTCGAACTCCAACGTATGTCCGGCATCCGGATACTCGATCATCTGCTTGGTTGGACAGCCAAAACGGTCGACAAACTCCCGTACGCGCTGGTTGTCGATGATGCGATCTTGGCCGGCGAGCATCAATAGCGTGGGCGCGTGGATGCTCTCGGGTGACTTGGTTGCCCAACGCGTGAGCCGCAAATCGGCTAGCGCAAGGCGGATTGTGATTTCTCGCACCGCAAGCGGATCGCTTGCGATGACTTCCTGCCAATGACGTGATGCCGTAAACAGTGCCGGATCCTGCAACGGTATCGAAACCCGTCGCGTCCTCAGCTTCGACCGGCCCGCCAGTTGGATGGCCGCACGCTGCATCCACGTTGCACCTCGACGAGCAAAGATGCCGGGACACAGCAAACCCAATCCATCAACCAGATCCGGACGGTGCCGCGCCACGGCAGCCGCCAGTTTTCCACCCCAACTGATGCCCAACAGGATGCGTGGCACTGTCGCGGTCAACTGACCCAGATAGATTTCGGTATCCTGCAGCCAAGTTTCATAGCGATCGACATCACCGCGGGTCGCAACGTTCAGTCCGGCGCCGCGTCGATCCATGAAGTGAACTTCATATCCCGCCTCTGCCAGCTTCCGGCAACTCTTTGAATACCAACCTGCATGGCTAATGATTCCGTGCAAACAAACTACGCGGGCAACCGGCCTAGCAATGTCCCACACACGCACGGCGATACGATATCCATCGGCGGCGGAGAAGTGATCAATACGCGGCGTCAATTCGGTGTTCACGATTTAACAATGGGTGTTTTAATGCAAATGTTCCGAAAGTTGTACGGCGATTCAAAGAAGTCTCTAATTACGTGAGGCATACGTCTTTCTCTTTCTTGCCAATCGCTCGAGAACGCGGTGATTGATGGTCACGCCCAACCCCGGTGCACGCAAGGCG
>CBDUAB010000293.1:0-5468 GCA_965365045.1 uncultured Planctomycetales bacterium | reverse complement strand
GGGTTTTCGTCAGCATACAAGACACCTAACATTTTCTCGACTGCAGCGCCGATTTCGCGAGTCATTTCGTGCGCCTGCTCTGCGAAGTCTGTAGCTTCGCGCTTGACACGCATCACGGTAAGAAAACAGTTGAACGAAGCGAGGATCGTTATTACGAGTATCAATACCGCTACGAGTTTAGCCGTGAGCTTCACGACGGTCTCCCCAATTGATTTGTTGGACTATTGCGCGAGTGGCCATCGTTCATGCCACCACGAATCGGCGTCGGCCGGTTCCCACTTTTCCGTTTCGGCGAGCTTATCTAATACTTGCAGAATAGCACCCACACCTGGTGGACGGTCATTCGGACGACGTGCCAAACAACGGGCGACGAGGTCATCAAGTTCGCGCGGTATGTCAATGGACGTTACTTCGGATGGCCGCGGAGGGTCTACCGTACCGGTTTGGCAGACGATTTGAGCGGCCGAAGCGTCGGGGAATATCTCCTGACCTGTTATCAAGAAATAGGCGACCGCTCCCAAAGAATACAAATCCGACTGGGCATTGACCTCTTCGACACCGGCGATTCTCTCGGGAGCAATGTACCTCGGCGTGCCACCTATGTGGTGCGCTTGCGTAAGTTTCGCGCTACTCTCAGGTCGAATGCTTTTGGCGAGTCCGAAATCCAGAAGCTTGACCACATCGGACATTCCACCGCGACAACAAATCATGATATTGGCTGGTTTGATGTCACGATGAATCAAACCCAAATCATGGGCCTCCTTGAGTGACCCACAAGTTTGCCTGAGAATGTGAATGGCCCGGGCCAGCGGAAGGCTCCGCTCGATCTGGATAAGTTGCATTAGGTTCAGCCCATCTAAGTACTCCATGGCATAGTAAAAAGTATCTTCGGACGCGGCTCCGTAATCATATACTTGGATCGTGTTGGGATGGGTCAATTGGCTCGTCAACTGAACCTCTTGTTCAAACCTCGCCACGGTAACCGAATCGGCTTGCTTTCCATTCAGCAGTTTGATTGCTGTCGGACGACGCAGCAACGCATGTCTGGCTTTGTAGACTTGGCCCATGCCACCCTGTCCGATAAGTTTTTCCAACGTGTATTGGCCAAGTTGTCTAACTTGGTTCACTTGCTTGCGCAGGTCCAATATCCACGCCGTTGATACGGTCGTGGCGACCGCCAAAACGGCAACGACACCAAAAAGCACCCAAAAAGCGTTGATGACATATCTTAACGGTGCGTAAGCCTCGCCATATTCGATTTCCGTGCCGACCGCGAATTCATGTTCCGGTAGCCACCTCCACGCTCCGATCACCCAGATGCCTCGATAGTTACGATAGCCATCCAGATGCACGTCGTTTTCCATGGCGACCGCGGATGCCGCCATCATTGTAAGTGGCCTCAACGGCAATCGCGTTTTGGACTGGTAGCCGGCAGTCAGATCGACGCCGGGATCGGCGATTCTCAAGTTCAACAGTGGCCCCTGTTGCGGTTCAAGTAGCTTGAGCGTCGACAATTCTTCCGGGTCGTTTACATTGGAGAGCAGAATTCCATCTTTATCAAAAGCGTACGTCTCACCTGTGTTGCCCAGGTGGGCCGTCGACAACAGTTCCGTGAATTCCTCGTCCGCGGCGTATGCAAAGGCCAATGCGGCGACAACTTGACCATTGTCATCGCGCACTGGCGTTGCCACTGCCATCACGGGATCACCGCTTTGCACTGGAAATCCCACCACGTACATGGCACGCTTCGAAGGTTTGGCAAAAACTGTCTCTCCTAACCTAAGCCGACCCAGGTAAAACTCTCGGTCCGGAGCGACTTCCGCTCCCACCAGATCATCGTTTGTGTGCGTCAAACAAATGCCATCACGACTCAAAACCCCGACGTTGCGATCTTCGTCCTCATCAATAATTGGTTTCAACAACGACATGAGTTTTTCACGAGCCGTGGATTCAAGGAGTTGCTTCTGCGACGGGCGGTCGATTTCCGTCAACTGAATGATGAGCTCGCGAACTTCCTGATTGCGCGCCCAGCTCTTTAATTCTGTTTGCTGTTCGGTCACCCAGTGTTCCAAAGCATTGACGTTGGCGTCTAGCACCAACTGTAATTGGTTCTGAAGGTCGTCTTGCAAAGCTGAGTGAACACGACGGCAGACCCAGAAACCCACAATGGCCAAAGCCAGCATGACGATGCCCGCCGCCAGCAGGGACCGCCGCCTTTCGCCGGTCGAAGTTGCCGCCAACGGATTCCGAGAAATACGATGTAGGGCCGGCGTCCGCGGCGGTGCCGCTGATTTTGCGTCGGACACAGGCCGGGTCGAAACGGTATGCAAGCGATGGTGCTTGAGGAGCGATTCCACTTCGGATCGCAGCTCAACATCGTCGCCGCAGTTCTTGTCGAGAAAAGCCTGCAGCTCTTCCTCGCCGAGATCACAGGCCCCCAAGAACGTCTCCGTAATTTGCTTGTGACGCGAGGAATTCACGAGCCCTCATCCTCATCAGTCAACTCGCGCAGCAACCATGCTCGAATCATCGTCCACTGCCGTTCCACGGATCGTTTTGATGTGCCCATCACCTCGGCAATCTCTGCCATCGTCATTTCGCTAAAGAAGCGATATTCCACGATCTTTGCTTGATCGGAGTCCAATTCAGCCAGTTTCGTCAATGCTTCATCCAGAGCCAGGATATCTTCGGGGCGATCCGTTGAGATTATTAGGCGTTCGTCGAATGGGACTCGTCGCCGGTCACCACCGCGCTTGCGGCGTGATTTTGTGCGCGCATGATCGACAAGGATGCGTCGCATCGCCTGCGCGCCGATCGCACGGAAATGCGACCGTCCCTTCCACTGGGCATCGCGCTGGCCCACCAACTTGAGGTATGTTTCGTGGACAAGTGCCGTGGGCTGTAACGTGTGGTCGGGATTCTCTTTGGCAAGGAATCGTCCGGCCAAATCGTGCAATTCACCATAGACAATTTCCATCAGCCGGCCAGCGCCAGACCGGTCGCCAAGTTGCATCGCCGTCAAGATCTCGCCGGTTTCGTTCGTTGGCTTCATTTGATTCGGAACACTGCGGCCCAATCACGTTCGAAACTGTTGTTTCGATTTCCCGCCGGGCCTGACGCCCTGCAATCATTGAATTCTACCTGTTACACCACGTTAACGCATCCGGTGAGCGGTTTACGAGCCCATCACGACGCCTGCCCAAATCATCGGATTAACAAGAAAACGGCGGAATTCTGGCGGATTCGTCAAACGACTGTCGCGTATATAGCACGGCAAGAGTGAACAAGAACCGTTCAGTCAGAACACGACAGCGCTGTGGTCAAGCGACAAAAAAGAACTAGTGATGTGGCCAACAGCCCTACTTTTTAAGGAATCGTAATATGCCAATTCTCGAATGCACATGTGGAATGATCATGTCGATACCGCAGGAACGTCCTCTGGTTCCGTGCTTACGATGCAACCGTGCCAATTACCAATTCGAGTGGAAGCTGGTTCCCACGACTCGACGTGATTCCATTCTCCAGGCTCACGACGGAGTTGAACGGTCCACGTCGCATGCACTTGATAGCCAGAAAGATGCTACAGCCAAAAACTCTTATGACTGGGTTCGCACGCCAACATGTGAATCGCAGCGACGAAGCGCTTGACGCGGGGAGTCAAATGACGACGACCTGATCACCATTTAATCGGATTACCAGAACGAAGGCAGATTTTCAATCACTGTTTTAGTTTCATTCAGCTTGTACCAGATACTAGATCTAACACGGAAAGGGGTGGAAAATGAGTCATTTCGATTTACCACGTGACCGATTCAGAGAAAACGCGTCACACGTTAATGGGCGCCAGCGTTTTCATCGGATACGAACCGTTCGGCTACGCGAAAGACTGTCGCTTAAGAGTGCCTCTCGTCGGCTCTCGCTCACCATGTCAGACTTGCGAGATTCGGAGGACGAAACAAATGACATCCGGCTCTCGGCTTTGTATGCGTGGCAAAGCGTCCTCAATGTTCCGGTTAGCGAGCTTGTCATTGACGCTGACGTTCCACTTTCGGAGCCCATCCGACAACGTGCATGTCTCTTGCGAATAGCAAAGACCGCGAACACGATTCGGAAGAAATCTCGCGACGAATCGATGCGTGCCTTAGCGGACACGTTGATCACCCAGTTAGCAGAGATCGTGCCGGAAGTAAACGAAATTGGCACGTGGCCAGACGGTCGGAAAAGTCGCGGTTCGTCTGATTTGGGAAAGGTTGCGAATTGGATTGCACATGATCCATTTGACACAAATCTCGCGTGGCACGATACGATGGATCCTCCGTAGAGCCGTGAGATGTTGTAAGTACGGAGATTGCTCAACGGATGTGCTTGGCAGAACCGCATGCTGCCAATCATTTGGTCGCCACGCCTCGGTACATGTAACCGTGTGTCTTCGGCGTTTCTTCCATATAGAAGTTGTCAATCTCGACCGAACTAAACGGCTGAGTTGCGACAAGTTCCGGCACTTCAAGCGTCAGAGTGCAGCCGTCTCCAAGGAGCTGTTGCAGCCAGTTTAGCCGCCGCTGCCACTTCATCACTTTGGCATCGGGACTGAGGCCGTGTTCGAGGAACAGGAGACGACCTCCAGGTTTGAGCACTCGAAACAGTTCGCCCATTGCCTGCTCTACGTCGGGGATACTGCAAAGTGTAATCGTGCTGACAACACAATCGAATGCACCTTCGTCGAATGGAAGCTCCTCGCTACTGATGACCTGTTTGTCCACTGTGATACGGGTACGTTCAATGCGGCGTTGGAGCTTCTTGTTCATGCCAGGATTCGGATCGGCGGTCGTGATCCTTTTAACGTGCTCGGGGTAATGGGGCAGATTCAGACCAGTGCCGACACCAATTTCCAGAATCTCACCGTCCGCGCTGGCAAGCTGCTCTTGGCGGTACTTCGCCCAGAAGGGCTTATCCATCAAGCAGTCGTAGAAACGAGGAAAGATGACGTTGGAATAGAAACTCAATGCAATTCTTCGATAAGAACAGATTGTTCGGGATACGGAACTCAGGTGTGTCGATGACTTCGATGTCATGCCGCTCAGTTCACGACAACCCGTGATGCGGGCGACTCATCGAGATCCAAGGTGCTGCGTGTCCACCGCGCTTTATGTATACGATCTGGCTGGCGTGGATGGGTTCTTGTTGCTCTTTTGTTTGGGTTACGCGTCCTCTCTTAGCAACACCGCTACCCAGTGGCCATTCTTGGGTGATTTGATCTTCAGCGACCCGGTCGACTGGACCGTCTTTGTCTCCGCCGTCTTGCCACTTGCGACGCTAATCCAGTGCAACTGCCAAGAACCAGTCTTCGATTTAAGTGCGACTGCTCCACCAGCGGGGAAGTACACGACATGGGCACGACCAGGATCGCTAGCTGCGAAGGCCTCGTTGGCATTGCGGTCGGAGAGTCGGTCGGCCGCCGGTTGCAATGA
>CBDUAB010000292.1:0-5469 GCA_965365045.1 uncultured Planctomycetales bacterium | reverse complement strand
AAACGTCCCCTCATCCCGATCTGAGTCGCCGGCCCAGATCAGGAGTTCTGAGGCTTCCTCTTCGGAAAGCCCGGCGCGCTGCATCAATATGCCCTTGTCACGCTCGATGATCTTGCGGTCTGCCATGGCCTGATGCAAATCGGCGGTCTCGCGGCGCAAGTCCTGAAACTGTTCGAACCGACGCATGACATTGGAGATCGCGGTTTCTAAGTCCTGCTGCCCAATCGGTTTGACTAAATAGGCCAGCACGTGACTCTCACCCGCTCGGGAAACCAACTCGCGATCATGGTAAGCGGACACAATAATGATCGGTATCGGACCGGCCTGACAAATCTCGTCGGCCGCATCGATGCCGTCGATCTCGGGCATCTTGATATCGGTGATCACCAAGTCGGGCTGCGTGGCACGTGCCTGCTCGACGAGCTCCCGTCCGGTTGCCGCAATGCCGACGACTTCATGTCCCAGTACCGAGAGTGTCTCCTGTAAATAATCCCGAAGATCGGCCTCGTCGTCAGCGATCACGATTCTTAGCGAGCGAATCATGCCGTTTTATCAGCGGGGTATCCGCTGGATCCACGAACACACCGACATGAAAGTGATGCTGCACTCTGACGGTGCGCTACGACCGCTACTGCCGTCGCTGATCGAGATGGGCGTGGACGTCCTCAACCCCGCTCCAACGAGTGCCAACGGTATGAATGGCGCGGAGCTAAAGGCAGAATTTGGCTCGAAGCTAGTTTTTTGGGGCGCATCGCTCGACTGCCGCCAGACGCTGCCGTTCGGCACGGAGGGCGAAGTCACCCGCGACGTCGCCGAACACGTTCGCACTATGGCGGCCGACGGGGGTTATGTCTTCGCCCCAGTACACAATATCCAGGCCGGCGTGCCGGTCGAAAACGTGATCGCGATGTACGACACGGCCCGCTCACTGGCGGGGTACACGTAACGCGCCGACCGAGTTACATCGGGCCGTGCGTTGTGCCCGTAGGATGGATTGGCCAAGTCGTTTGAAGGTGTCCATTTTGAGTTGGCGATCTAACGACTTGGTAATCCGTGGTAAGCCGACTGGCCAAGTCGACGTCGCTTGCGGCTGGGCCAATCCATCCTACATTTCCAACTACGTTGTGACAAATCGTGACAAATATTCTCACTAGCTTGCGCGTCATGCTGCTGCCGTCGGAACGCCCACTCACAAATTTAGCGATGTTGAGGTACGAGTGCAAAGCTGCTCACTGAGTGAAAGCAATCTGGCGCCCATACAGTTCCCTGCGTTTCTGCAAGCCTTCGATCAGGCGGGCGTCGTCTTCACGTTCTGTCGCCAGTGCCAGCGCTGAGTCGACGGTGAAAATGGCACGGTCGAAATTCTTGTTGGCTGCGTATGCCGCGGCCAACGTGTCGAGAATCGCCGGCTCTGATTCCTGTGTGAGTGCCACGGCTTTCCTCGCAAACTCGATTGCCTCTGCCGCGTTCCGCAGATTCGCATTGGCGGTCGTTGCCAACAGCCAAGCCAGATTGTTAAGTGCGCCGACATTGTTGGGGCTACGACGGACCGCTTCGCGATACAGCCGCAGGGCTTCGCCGTGTTGGCCTTCTCGTTCGCGGCGCGCACCGATGGCAAGTTCGACGTCGACGTTGGTGGGATTGATGAGACGTAGTGCCGCGAAGTGCTCGTCTGCCTGTTGGTACTGGCCCTTGTCCACTAGTGTCATCGCCACGCGGTGAATCAGTTGAAACAACTCGCGTGGTTCAACTGGCAAGGGTTGCCTCACATACTGATCGGCGATTGGCAACATATCACGGGAAATCATTTCCGTAATCAGAGGACGAAACGACAGAGCAATGGGCTTCTCCGCCCATCGTCCTGAGAATGGAACTGCGCGGTCGCGGCGCCGGGAAATGCTGCGTTTTGTGTCGGTAACGTCATCCAAAACGCGCTCGATGTCAACTGGCCCCTTGTAGACACCATTAAGTTGCCCGCTCGCGTCCACGAGAAAACTGCTGGGAACGGGCAAAGGCAAATTCAGGTCGAATATGTGGTCGTTGATTAGCTGCAAAAAATCGACGATCCGTGTGGTTGCCATCCCGGTGGCAAATGGAAATCCAACGTGATCGAGTAACTGCCGCGCTTCGTCTCGCTTTACTGAATTGTTTCCCGCCAAATCGTCAACATTGAGAGCAACGATCTCCAAACCAGACGCCCTGATTCGGTCTTGGTGTTGACGGAATTCTCTTAGTTCATTTAGGCAAGGAAGACATGTGGCCGACCAAAGAACGATTAGCGTCGGAGAATCTTTTCCATCTTCGCTAGTTTGGTAAAGTGGCACTGTCTGACCATGAAGAGTTGGGTACTCCAGTGGAAGCAACGGCGTACGCGATAAGGATGAAATAGCAATTGGACTGTTCGCATTAGCCGGTTGAAGATCGGACGGTTGCAGCGCAACGGTCCTTTGCTGTGGATTCCACTGTCGTGCCGCCGAGTCGCCTTGGGTTATCACATAAGACTTGTCCGCGGCCATTCCGTCAACACGTTCCTCGTCTCCACCTGGCCAATAAACTAGAACATGGTCCACGTCGACATCGGCACCTAAACCGAAGCTCAGCCATTTGCTCGATTGCGAAAGGTATCCGTCACCTGCACGCAATGTCTTGACGAGTCGCTTTGCGGTAGCTCGTTTGGGAACCACTTCGACGCGAGCTCCGATGGCATCGCGGTTGCCGGTCGCGGATTTGAGTCGTAGCTTGAGAAAATGATTCGCTTGCGGTATGTCATTTCGCAAAAAGCGAATCTGAGGGCCGTTGCGATTCGAGATCCACAGATCCATGTCTCCATCGTGGTCCCAATCGACGAGGCCGAGTGCCCGACCGTCGTCCGGGAAATCGAAATGGCTCGCGGCCGATACATTGGCAAAACGGGTACCTCCCGTATTGAGGTAGAGACAATGTGGCTCGCGGCCGCTAAAGGAATGGCCTCTCTGGATCAGCCCCAGCAGTGTTGCTGAAGTTGCCCCTTCGTCGGCCGCCGGCCCCAAATCCAAGGGCGCGGCGCCATCTTCGTGCGACAGAACCTGCCGCCAGTAGAAACTTCACAAATCGTCCGAGTCATCGGTTGTAAAATAGCCGTTGGCGACCAGTAGGTCCTCCCAGCCGTCGTTGTTGATGTCCGCGAAGACGCTACTCCAAGCCCAACGCCCGATTTCGACATTCGCTTCAGCGCCGACCTCAGCAAACTGCCCGTCAGCCGCTTGCGAAAACAGCGAGTTTCCTTTGGCCAGGCGAGCGTAGATGTCGCGAGTTTCTTGGTCTTCCTGGCTGCGAAAGCGAGTCATAGCGGTTACTCGCTGTCCGGCCGAGGAAAACATGTTGCCAACGTACAAGTCCGCCAACCCGTCGCGATTGTAATCACCCCAGCTAACCGACATGCCCGATCCGATATCGGTGACGTCGCGATTTGAGGCAACGTCGACGAATTGGCCCTGCCGATTCTCATACAAGTAATTACGACCGAAATCATTGGCGACGTACAGATCCTGATCACCGTCGTTGTCGTAGTCTTCCCAAGCGGCGGCCAAGGAATAGCGATCCGCGCCATCCAAGAGGCCAACGCTTTCGGTGACATCTTGAAACTTCCAAGCGTCATCTTGGCGAAATAGCCGATTCAAACCGCCGCCACGGCCGTCACGATATAGAAACGGAATGTCGTCGCGGCGTTCTTCCGCGCGATATACACAAGCAAACAAATCGAGATCGCCGTCGTTGTCGAAGTCTACCGCCGACAGAGACTGTACGTCGTAATCCGCCGGAAGTGTTTCGCGCAGTGCAAAGTTCGCCGCGCCGTCGTTTTCCATCAACAGAACACCGGCGGTCGTGCCTAGGCACAGGTCTTGGTCGCCGTCATTGTCTATGTCAATGAACAGCGCGCTGCACGTTTGATCCAGCCAGTCGACACCCGCCTTGCGGGCAACATCGGTCGCCGTTCCGTCCGCGTTTTGCAAGAACAGGCGATTGGGTAGACCGGGCGGTTGGCATAGATACAAGTCATCGAGCCCATCGCCGTTGGCGTCGCCGATCGCCAAGCCATTTCTCGACGCAGTGTTGAAGCGCGTAACATGTTCGATCCGCTGCAGCCAATAATGATGCCCGTGCATTAGTTGCGACTCAAAGCAAGCGTTGCCAGCCAGCACCGATTCCGTGCAATCAGAAAACCATCTTCCACCCGGGCCACGTGTGACGACCTCCTCATAATCATCGGTCGTGATCGATTTTAGCCGCAGCGATTGCTCGTCGCGGGCCCACTGACAGGTCCATACGGCGTTGAGCTGCGTCGTGGATTTGTCCGTTTGGCCGCTGATTTCAAACAAGTTGTTCGTCGTCACGAAATCACTATTGAGATCGACGCTTACGATTTTGATATGCAATTTGATATCGCGACATGTGGCGAGAGGCGCACTCAATTCATCGAGCGATGTGCCGAGCCCGCGAACGCCTCGATGAGGTGTGCCTTCGGACGAAGCGGTTGGGGTGGCCCGCAACACGTCAATCGATTCATCTTGAAACACAGTGTCGAGCGCCGCCGGTCTCAATCGGCCGCCGGAGTAATCGTCCGTCGTGATTTGGCGTATCGCGTCTTCCTGGAATTGCGTCTGGTTGATGAGCGGTTGGCAGAGCTTGGAAAGTTGTTTTTTGGCCACGTCTGCCCAGGCTTCGCTGTCCCAACCGTCCTGCCTGGGATCCAACAGTGCCGAATCGTCTGTTTGGCGTATGGTGACGGGAACCAGCGAGCCGCTGGTCGGTATTGGTGGCACGGCTTCGTCCTGAGGTGGTTGTTGTTTGACCGCTATCGTCGGGTTTGGGAAGAACCACATGATGCCGCTTGATATCGCCAGACACACAACAGCAAACAGGATCACGCCGAGATAGCCACGACCGCGATCGTGCTTAGCGGCGGGCGCGCCCGGTTCACCTTCCGAGTTGCTGCTGGTTTCGCTTTCGTTCTTGTGGTCGCTCTCGCCCATCTTGGAGTCTCTGCATCAATAACTGTTGTTGGACAGGTTTTTAACCTGGCTGTACAGGTTAAAAACCTGTCCTACGACGGTGCCATTCATTCTGCGCAAGTCCTTATCGAATGTCCCATTGCTGCAATAAATCGCGCGAATGCTCTTGCCACACTCGGATCCTATGGTCATGCATGCGCGGCGTGCTGCGTTGGCCTTCGGCAACGACCGTGATGTCGGCAAATGCTTCTTCTCGCATGTGACATGTTACGCAGCGATCAACGAGTTCCGGTTGTGCCCGCGAAACGGATGGACAGTTTTCCGCTTGGTGACAAGTTAGGCAGCGGCGTGCAAACCGCTTCTCATCGCCATGTTCATGTGCGTGCGGATCGTGGCAAGTTGCACAAGTCATCGAGTCGCTTTGCTGAAAACACTTGCTCAGCTTTAGGCGAGCATACTGGTTGGCCGTGTGGACGCC
>CBDUAB010000291.1:0-5493 GCA_965365045.1 uncultured Planctomycetales bacterium | reverse complement strand
ATACAGATTCGGCTTTTGCATTCCTTCATCCTTCGTCACTCCTTGCTCGATATTCATCTGCTGCGCAACAGAAGCTCCAGCAATGACTTCGAGGAATTTACCAACCCCGTGGCGGTCTCCCTTGCCGTGAGATTGGTGTTGATGAACAGATTCAGACAACAATATCGTATTTTTCTTTAAGAGAACTCATGGGGCGCCTTGACCACCGGGCTCGCTACCGGCCGCGAAAAATCCGGTCTAGCAACATGCCTTCGCGGACATCGTAGGTCAGGAGCAGCGAGTTCTTACCGCCGCATTGGCGCAAGATGTCCTGGTACAGCGGGTATTCGTCCGGCCATGGATAAGCGTAGACCAAATCAAAATCACGCAGTTCCATATCGAGTTCGTCATAACCGGACGCGTCGTCTAGCGCCGTGCGGAAGTCACCGTCAATGTGTTTCGGTGACCACTCGTAGTCATCGGGAATAAAGTTGCCGGTGGCGAACTGCGCGTCGGAGGCGTATTTCTCGGCAAGTTGACAGGACATGGTGACAAGGCGAGATTCCGATTCGATACCGTATGCGCGGAATCCAAGTCGGCTGGCCATGATCGCGATCACTCCCAACCCCGAACCAAATTCCAGGAACGATAGCGCTCTATGGCGCAGGCTCAACAATGCCCGAAAGACTTGGCTGTAATCGGCGGCGACAAAACCACGAAACTCACGCCAATCTTCGCAGCGGTCCCAGATTGCGCCAGCTTCAACCCAGAGCTCCTCCATTTCCGCTAATAAGTGGCCCTCCGGCGTTCCCTTGGCAGGCTCGTCAAGGTCTAGTGATTCAGCGCCCAATACACACGCTCGCATTCATCAAATGGTAGTTGAGAGTTAGTCGTTGTTTCCCGCGCACATGCAGCATAACAGATTCCACGCCCTCCCAAACTTGCTCCAGCCAGCCGTGTTAGTCACGTCGAAATTTGGGCACGATATGGCCGAAAACAAGCGATTTCGGTGGATTTCTTGGTTCCAAAGCACGATTTCGCCACGGGTAGCATTCTGGGCTTGATCCCACAAGCCGGGATTAATTCCGCTCCAGTTGTATAATTTCTAGGATTTGGTTATACTCCGGGTCGGTTAGGGTTGCGAAAGACATGCGAGTTGCGTAAATGCTTTGACTTTCTTCTCGTTCTGGGCGTGAATAGGAAAACGGCCTGCCCACAGCGAGCGTTCGTTCTGCTTCCCTCCGTTTTGTGTTTGGTCGCTTGACCTTTGTCATGGTGGCCTTTTCTATTTGTTTCGTTCGTTTTTGGGGAGTGGCACAATGCCGCAGGGTACGATTAAGAAGTTGACCGACAAGGGTTTTGGATTCATCGAAGGTGAGCGGGGTGATATTTTCTTTCACCACTCTTCTCTCGAAGGTGTAACCTTTGAGAGTCTTCGTGAAGGTCAACAGGTCGAGTATGAAGAAGGTCGCGGGCCAAAAGGACCGCGTGCGGAAAACGTCAAGGTTGTTGCCTAGACGTCAACTCGACGCAGATACAGAGCCGCACTCAGGCATCGACCTGGGTGCGGCTTTTCTTTTGGCGGCAATGGAAAAGAGTGTGGCCTGCTCCGAGGCTGTGAAAAAATCGTCCAAAGTGGTCGTCACGCTCTCGCGTGACGAGACTTGCGAGCAACTGGTCCATCATCATTCTACCAGCACGAACATCGCAACATTTGAGACAGCGTCGATTCGACGGACCTGTTTCGTAACCGTAATTCGATGGTCACGTTGGCATCACGCGGGAGCGTGATGACTACTTTGGACGACTCTCACTAGCTCAGCGAGACTAATTGCTGGGCAAGTCCATTTGACCACATGTTTTCACAGCCTCTCCGCGAGCAGGGAAGCACCTACTCCCGGAGCGAGTCGGCCACCCTGGCTACTCCAAGCGATCGGGCCAAATCGTTGTCACAGCCATCGAGCGAAACCTAGTGCCAACTCGACTTCGGCGGCAGTGCGTGCGCCGGCTATGAGCGTACAGATTGGCGCATTGGCGCCGACTTTCGTTCCCAGCCTTGGCTGATCCGCGATCTGGCGCATTTCTTCGTCAGCCTGCCAGCCCAACAACGAATCATAAAGTGATCGGTCGAAGATCGCTGGACGGCTGGCGTAAAGAATTCGTTTTCCATGGATCCATGTTGCATCACTACGCGAGTCGCTTACGAAAGTGTCGGTTTTCGTCTGTCCTGTCCAGACACGGACGTGACGCGCAAGCAACGAAATGTTGAGTGATCTTTCGAGAACCTCGACGGACGCGGTATATCTCGGATTGACCTCGATGGGCCAAATGACTGGCGCATGGCCGCCGGCAGAATCACTGTTGCTGGCAGACTCAACGTTGCTGGCCGCGACAATTGCGTCGACGCCAAAAACACCGCGCAAGCCAGCGTGCCGAACGACGGCATCGCCAATCTGTTGCCACTGGCAGGTAAGCGATTGGTTCAGCAGCACGGGTCCCGTCGAACCGCTGTAACGAAACGCGTTTTGCCTTGCATTGGGATACAGGTCGCGCTCGCACCACAAGCGTGTAACGCCGATTAGATCGCACGACTCGTGGCTCGCCATAAA
This sequence comes from uncultured Planctomycetales bacterium, assembly GCA_965365045.1. Taxonomy (GTDB): domain Bacteria; phylum Planctomycetota; class Planctomycetia; order Pirellulales; family Pirellulaceae; genus CBDUAB01. The sequence continues at coordinate 2,905 of CBDUAB010000291.1, read as the reverse complement.
TACGGCCGAATGAGACTGACCTTCGATGAACTGCTGCAGATAGAGTTTGCGGGTTGGGCTGGGGGCTGACCACGTGGCCTGTTCGAAGTAGCGAACGTCGTGGCCGCCTCCGGAGAGAAACGGCTTTAGCAACCAGCAACTTGCATTAGAAGAGGTCTCAGTGATTTGTTCTATGTTGGCAATACGTGGAAACGAGATACCCTCTGTGGCAAATATCCGCGCTAGACAGAGTGGATCGCGCGCTTTATCAATTACATCCGCATTGTTGCCAAGCAGCGTGAGTTGGCCGCTCATTTCGTGGACAAGAAGCGGGTAGTTTTCCAAACAGCCAGTGTACATCCACGCGTCGGCACCGACGTTTGCCTTCCCTTGACGCACCAGGTCCGCCAGCGCTTGCGGGTATTCGCTCGGCTCGACTTGAATGGTTTTGGCCAGTTGTTGCAAGTCCGTGTCTGCGAAAAGGTCGGCGGCGACGACGTCAAGCCCAGCTCGGCGAGCGGACCAAGCGGCCGCGCGGGCGCTAGCGCCGACGATAAGCAAGCGGTTTACCAAGCTGGGTGTCATCTCAACGTTGTTCCGGCTTTGTACAGCATTGTGGTGGTGTCAGAATTGTCATGGAGGTGGTGGGTTCTTGCATCCAAGCACGGTTTTGATACGCTGGCAGATTGCGAAAGGGTTGACGGTGCGTCTCACCCGCACCTGAGGTCGCTTTTTACATCAGTAATACCCCTGCACACGGCATTTATTTGCGAAGAATGGAGAAAACAGTATGAGTATGCATATTGGCGAAGCCTTGGCTGGTGACGGCAACGAGGTAGCCCATATTGACTTGTTGATCGGCAGCAAGGATGGACCTGTTGGCGTTGCCTTTGCCAATGCTCTAGCGCGTCAGAGCGAAGGTCACAGCAATCTGTTGGCCGTGATCACTCCCAACCTGGCTGTCAAGCCAGCGACGGTCATGATCACCAAAGTGACGATCAAAGGCGCCAAACAGGCGGTCCAGATGTTTGGGCCAGCACAAGCCGCCGTCGCCCGAGCCGTCGCTGACTCTGTCGACGAAGGCGTGATCCCCAAGGATCAATGCGAGGACTTGGTTATTGTGTGTGGTGTGTTCATTCACTGGGAAGCCGAGGATAGCAACAAGATTTTCGAATACAACCATCAAGCGACCAAGGAAGCCATCGCCAGCGCCATGGCGGGCAAGCCGACGGCCGATGAAATGCTGGCTGGCAAGGACCAAGAACATCCATTCCGCAACGTTTAAGTCAGCGTGCGTGATCCTGGGGCGCCGTTGAGGAGAATGACTCATTAGGTCTTGGACATTAGTCATTCACAACACGCGTCCCAGATTCATGAACGGTCGTTTCACGACCGCCGTGCTTAACGTACTGCTCTTATCACAAAGTTCTTCCTATGTCTGGCCCTCGAATCCTGTTGCAACTGGATCCTGAAGCCCATTGCAGTGTGTTCGACGCGGTCGTGGCGATCGACTCGGAAGTCGATCATTTGTTGCAGTACGCCGTCGTCGAACCTTTGGAAGTGCGTGATCTTATCCACGGTGCCATCTTCACCCGAGCCGCTGATCAATTGCGGAACACGGCCATTTTTGTCGGTGGCAACGATGTCTCGCAGGGGGAGGCCCTCTTAAAGCAGGTGACCGGCGCGTTTTTCGGACCGCTGCGGGTATCCGTGATGATGGATGCCAACGGCGCCAATACGACTGCGTCCGCGGCGGTTGTGGCCGCGGGGCGTCATGTGGAACTCGCCGGTGCATCGGCGGTCGTGTTAGCCGCGACCGGTCCGGTGGGTCAGCGCGCTGTCCGCATGTTGGTTCGCGCCGGTACCAAAGTACGTGTCGCGTCGCGTAGCCTAGAACGTGCCGACGAGGTTTGCGTGCGGGTTGCCAAGGGCTTGGAAGGAGTCGACGTCAACCTCACCCCGGTTGCGGTTTCCAATGTTAGCCAGGCCCGCGCGGCGGTGGACGGAGTCGACATTGTCATCGCGGCCGGCGCCAGTGGCATTCAATTGTTGAGTGAAAATGTTTGGCGGGACGCATCGTCGTTACGCGTGGCTATTGACTTGAATGCGGTTCCTCCGCTCGGAATCGAAGGCATCGACGTTATGGACAAAGCTGTCGACCGAAAGAGTGTCTCGACATATGGTGCGATTGGCGTGGGCGGCACAAAAATGAAGATTCACAAGGAATGCATTCGCCGCCTATTTCAACGGAACGACTTGGTATTGGACGCGGACGAAGTGTTTCAGATTGGATGCGAGTTGGAGGCAGCCAAGAAATGAGTCGCTCGGCGCCTTTGCCTTCTTCCGGGCATCACGCACCGCCACGGTTGGAAACAGGCATGCCCGCGAATCAGATCATCTTGGGCACGCATAACAACAAGAAAGGCATCGAACTGGACGAGTTGTTGCACCCGCATGGATTGTCGGTACTAACACTGCGTGATTGCGAGGACGCGTTACATGTTATCGAAGACGGCGATTCATTCGCCGCGAACGCACGCAAGAAGGCCGCCGAACAAGCGGCGCACTTGGGTCAATGGGTCCTCGGCGAAGACAGCGGTTTGGTCGTGGGTGCATTGGGTGGCGCGCCTGGTATTTACTCGGCGCGATTTTCCGGCCCGGATGCCGACGACGAATCAAACAATGAACACTTATTAGCTCAGTTAGAAGAAGTACCGCGGGCAAAACGATCCGCCCATTATAGTTGTCACGTCGCGCTGGCGGATCCCGACGGCATTGTACGGGCTGAATCGTTCGGTGAGTGTCACGGGCGAATTCTTCGCCAAGCGGCCGGCACGGGTGGGTTTGGCTATGACCCATTGTTTGAGATCGTTGAGTACCACCGCACCTTTGCCGAGCTGGGACGCGCCGTGAAGTCTGTGTTGAG
>CBDUAB010000290.1:0-5504 GCA_965365045.1 uncultured Planctomycetales bacterium | reverse complement strand
GCGTTTTCCTGCTTGCGTTTCACGATGGAATTGACGCGGTTAGCGTTCACCAAGTACAACCGCGAATCGTCGATCACAAACGGCGTCGACCAGGTTTTGCCATCGTCGCGATTGCAGATGTTGAAGAACAGCGTATCAAAACGCTGCGCGTGATAACTGTAGGGATACTGCGATGTGAGAAAATCTTCGGACGTGAGTTCCTCGACGCCAGGACGGGCATAATAGTGGACCATGCCGTCCCGCGTGAACGACATGCCAAACGTCCACCAACCGTAATCTTCGAGTTCGCGTACTTCAAAGTCGTGCCCGAGGCGGTTGCCTCTCACTTTCAAGAAGGCCGAGTCTTCCTCAACGTTACGGTTGGTTTTGCTTCTGAAGTGCACCCACATGCCGGGCCAATATGGCTCCCACTCCATCGAAGTCACCATGCGCCCTTTCGAACGAAACAGTCCACGCGACGTGGATTCACGGGCCTTGGTAACTTGGCTCTTGGCGGTACCGCGGATGCCCAAATGCGGACCCGACCGGTTTTCCCATTCGTCCCACGGCGGCAAATAGACCCGCACAACAAAGTTCGGCGTTTCGGAAACGGGTATGTTTCCATTCAAGCGAGACACACAGTTCACAACCAAATCGTCTTGCTCGACCTTAAAAGACCGGCGGCCCGGAATGCCGGACTTCAATGTCCGTACCAACAACGCGTGATTACTTCCCTCAAGACCGCCTGCCGGAGTCTTAACGATTTGCATCAGGTCCGGTTGCCCGCGCTCGGGACCCTCAAACCAGCGACCATTTGTCGAACGGCCGGTCGGCGATCGCAAACGCTCGTCTTGCTCGCGGGAACTTTTGGGATGGTTGTGGACAAAATCCCAATCGGCGTTCTCGAAATCGTCTCCGACATATTCGATCAATGTTCCCGTTCCTGGCACGACCGGCCGTGCCCCGTACGAGGATTGGCTATTTAGTAAGAGCATGGCTGCGACACAGAGACCAAATGATTGACCAAATGCACGATTCATATTTGCTACTTTTGGTACGAGACTGATTGGTTGCTACGAGAATGGCAGGTTAAGAGTTGACGCTGATCACAATGTCAACACGAACGATACAGGCAGTATCGGTAAACCGGAGATTTCTTGTTACTTGCAATCGAGAACAAAGTAACAGTTTCCCTAGTCCGCATGGCAGGTGCAAAGCGCCCCGTTCCGTGTCGGTGCTACGAGGTTCCGGATGCGTATGTGTCGATTTTCTTGACGCTGTCAAGCTTTGGCGAGCTTACTACGCTAGCTACTAGCACCGGAATCTGGTCGCGTTCACGGAATTCTTTCCGACAAGACTATCAAACAAATCCGCTATAGGTGGCATCAGCCGACATCGGCAGCTACACTGAATTACATCGGAACAAGACACGGCAACCAGGCAAGCGACAATCTTCATGGCTACAGCATCTGAGACTCAAAATCTGCAGCTCGGTGATGACGACGTCCGCGCGATCGACGAGCTACGTGGTTTTTACAAGGAGCTAAGAGAAGAACTCAGTCAGGTCATTGTCGGCCAAGAAAACGTGATTGAACAACTGGCGATGTGTTTGTTTGCTCGGGGCCACGGATTGTTGATGGGCGTACCGGGCCTTGCCAAGACACTTCTCGTCAGTTGCATAGCCGATACGCTTCATCTCAAATTCAGCCGGATTCAATTCACGCCCGACCTGATGCCGATGGACATCACCGGCACCGACATTTTGCAGGAAACGCCCGGTGGAAAGCGTGAATTCGACTTTGTGCACGGTCCTGTCTTCGCCAACATCGTACTTGCTGATGAGATCAATCGCGCGCCGTCCAAGACACAGGCTGCCATGCTCGAGGCAATGCAGGAGCACAAAGTCACCGTCGTTGGCCGAACGTATCACCTCGACCAACCCTTCTTTGTTTTGGCTACACAAAACCCAGTCGAGCAAGAAGGAACCTATCCGCTGCCCGAAGCGCAGTTGGATCGCTTCATGTTTCTGATCGAAGTGGACTACCCCGATCGAGATGAAGAAATCAAGATCGCTCGCACAACGACGGGAGTCAGTCTCCCTGAACTCAAGCCGTTGATTGACGGCAAACAAGTGATGTTCTATCAAGACCTTATTCGACGCATTCCGGTACCCGATCACATCTACGAGTACGCGGTGGACCTAGTACGAAAAACGCGCCCCAATTCTGACGCCGCGCCGGATTGGCTCAAGCCGCTTGTCGCTTGGGGTGCCGGACCGCGCGCCGTGCAGTATTTGATTCTGGGCGCGAAGGCGCACGCGGCGCTCAATGGCAGCTACATGGCCCGTTTGGAAGACATCGAAGCGGTCGCGGAACCCGTCATGACGCACCGCGTACTGACAACTTTCAGCGCGGAATCCGAAGGAATCACCAGCGGCGATGTCGTGCGGCGATTAATGAAGGAAGCAAGCTAACTCAAACCGTCGAAAGAGGCAGCGGGTCGTGCTCGAAACAACGCACCGCGAATTCCTTGATCCAGCCGTACTTACCCGGCTTGGTTGTCTACCTTTATTTGCCCGCAAGCCGATGTTGGGCAACGTTTCCGGTCGTCATCGAAGTCCTCACCGTGGCTCGAGCATCGAGTTCGCCGAATACCGCAAATATGTTCCTGGCGACGATCCGCGCCGACTAGACTGGCGCGCTTATGGCCGCTCGGATCGCTTTTACATCAAAGAATTCGAAGCCGACACAAATCTTCGTCTATGTCTTGTGCTCGACACTAGCGGCTCCATGCGTTATCAGGCGCACGGCATCAGCAAACTCGAGTACGGCAAGAAACTGGCCGCCACGCTCGGCTACCTGGCCTCCAAGCAAGGTGACGCGGTCGGCTTGACGTGCACGGCGGACAAGATCGGCACCGACATACCAACGCGACGCAATCCGGCCCATTTGCGTAACATCTTTGACACGCTTGCCAAGACGGAGGCGAAAGGTGACACAGGTCTTGTCGCGGCGCTGCACGCCATTGCCGAGCAAACCGCGCAGCGCGCATTGGTGATCATTATCTCCGACTTGTTCGTCCCGCCCGCGGAGTTGTCGGGGTGTTTTCAGCATCTTCGATTTCGCAAACATGACGTCGCGATCTTTCACTTGCTCGAGGACGCTGAGCTGGATTTTGATTTCGACCGGCCGACGCGGTTCCTTGATCTCGAAGGCGGCCCTGCCTTGCTCGTCGAACCCAGCGTGATTCGCCGCGAGTATCAAACGGCACTCACGAATTATTTTGCGGGGCTTGATCAAGCCGTACGAGAATCCGCGATGGATTACCAACGTATTCGCATCGATGAACCGTACGGCGACGTACTCGCCAGATTCTTGGTCAGCAGAAAGCCGCGAGGCGCGCGACCATGACGTTTTTGCAGCCCATGTTGCTGGTGGGGCTGCCACTGGTTACCCTGCCGATCATCATTCACCTGATTAACCTGCGGCGTCATCGCACGGTTCAGTGGGGCGCAATGATGTTCTTGCTGGCGGCGACTCGGCAAAAACGTGGCCGCACACGACTGCGCCACTTCTTGATCATGTTGGCGCGCATGCTGGCGATCGCCGGCCTAATCATTGCCATCAGCCGTCCGATGGCGGGAGGCTGGTTTGGTCTGTTCGGCGGCAAGCCCGATACCGTGATTATCGTATTGGATCGTTCCGCCAGCATGTCACAGCAAGATGTGCAATCGGGACAGTCGAAACGATCACTGGCCGTCACGCAAATCGCCGTGGCACTCGAGCGCGCGGGCGCACCGCCGAACCTGGTCCTGATCGAAAGCGGCACAAACAAGCCGCAATTGATCAGCACGCCGGAGGCGCTACTCGAAATGCCAGAAACTGGCGCGACCGACGGCGCCGCGAACATTCCAACAATGCTGACTAACGCCCTGGATTACTTGGTGGCCAACAAAGCCGGACGGACTGACATTTGGATCTGTTCGGACCTGCAAGGCAGTGATTGGAGCGCGGACAGCGGCCAGTGGGAGGCTATAGCCAGCGGTTTTGGCGAGCTGCCGCAGACCGTCCGCTTTCACCTACTCACATACAGTCAGCCGGCGAGCGAGAATTTTTCCGTCCGTGTAACCAAGATTCGGCGTGAACGATTCGATGCCGGTCACCATCTAATCATGGATGTCAGCATTCGTCGCTTCGGCTCGTCCCCAGGATCCTCCATACCGGAGGGAAATAAATCCAGAGTTCCCTTGGAAATTGTCGTTGATGGAGCACGCTCGGTCGTCGACGTCGAAATGGTCGGCGATGCATTCCTGCTAACCGATCACACGGTACCCATCGATGGCGATCGTGAATCAGGTGCGGGAAAAGTGGAACTTCCTAACGACGCGAATCCGCGCGACAACGTTTTCTTTTTTAGTTATGGTGACGACACGATGCGCCGCACCGTGGTGGTATCAAATCAACCAGGTTCCGCATGGCCGCTAACGTTGGCTGCGGCTCCGCCAAGCCAAACAGCCAATGCGGCCGCCGAAATCGTTCGCCCGGATGACATCTCCTCCGTTCAGTGGGACGATGTGGCGTTAGTATTGTGGCAAGCGCAGTTGCCTAAAGGAACTGTCAAGGCGGAACTCGAGCGGTTCGTGGCCGACGGTGGAAATGTCATCTTCTTTCCTTCGGCGGACGATGATGACGAAATGATATTTGATACGTCCTGGGGTGCTTGGGAAAAGCTCCAGATTGCCGAAGAATCCGATATCGAGAACTGGCGCGACGACAGCGGACTCTTGGCCCAGTCGGATGCCGGTTCGCCGTTGCCGGTGAATCGTCTTTCCATAAGCGAGTACCGGCAAATCCAAGGCGACGGACAAGTGCTGGCGAGCTTGCGCGGTGGCAGCCCACTGCTCTCTCGCGTACCAACGGATGCAGGCGGCGTCTATTTCAGCGCGACGCTGCCCCAACAGCCGTTCTCCAATTTGGCCCGTGAGGGCATTGTGTTTTTTGTCATGGTGCAACGTGCCCTCGAAGATGGCGCGGCGCGCCTGTTACAAACGCAACTTGGCATCATCGGCGATCGAATTTTTGGTCTCGGTGAACAAGCTTGGCAACGCGTGGAAGGGTGGCCAGAAAGCAACCTTTCCACGCAGCAAAAGCATGTCGCTGGTGTTTATCGGGTAGGCGACCGATTGATTGCCCGAAATCGACCAAAATCCGAGGACGTCACCGCGCCGCTCAATAGCAAGGAAATCGATCGGCTCTTTACGGGACTCGATTACCGTGTGGTTCAAGAAACGGTCGCGGACCCGTCTTCGCTCGTTTCCGAGATTTGGCGAGCCTTTGTCGTACTGTTGATTTTGGCACTGATAGCCGAAGCGGCCCTGTGTCTGCCGGACGTGCGGCCTAAGAAACTAGTACTTTAAGTCTTTTGAAATCGGAGGTTCGTAGGACAGGTTTTCAACCTGTTGTTTATACATAAGTTTTGACTCAGTATTTTGTCCCGAAGGGGCCGCAACATATCAGCCCAGGGCA
>CBDUAB010000289.1:0-5506 GCA_965365045.1 uncultured Planctomycetales bacterium | reverse complement strand
CGAGTCGGCCATTTCCGGCGGGATGCCTTCGGCTAGATATTCCTTGGCCATTCGCGTTATGAACGTATTGGCCAGGTTTTCGAGCACAAAGCGGTCGAGAACTTCGCGATCCGTTTCGGAATCCAAATTGACGGCTTGCTCGGCAGGTTGCCAGTCGCCGGAACTCGACAGCAAGTATTCAACGATGTCAGCCGCGGGATCGGTCGTCTGCCCGTTTTCCGTTATGGGATCGAGGAAAAGGTTGGGCATCTTGGTACGCGGGTTGTAATGCGTCGGCTGCTTAATCCACGTGTATAGCCAAGCGCGCCTGTCGGGGGCGCCGGCCGCGGGCGACAACTTGTCACCAACTTTGGATAGGTTGGGACCAAAGTCGGAGGTCGCTCGTGGAAAGTCACTGTGTTGGTGGCAAGCCAAACAGCCGCGCACTTCGAATAACTGTTTGCCACGGGCGATTTGTTCCTCAGGTGAGCCTGGCTCTACGCCGCCGGCGCGCGGCAAGTACTCCATCGGTTGGCTCTTGGCTAACAAATACTTGACGATACCCAAGATCTCGATCGGTTCATATTCTTTCGATAGCTTGACGTCGTTTCCCGCGAGATGATTCCAATGACCAAAGAACTGCGGCATTCTCGTACTGGGCCGAAAATTCTTCGGTTCACGAATCCAATCGTAGAGGAACGGCTCACCGAGTTTGGAGGCGACGTAGCGCAACGTCGGTCCAGCCTTGCGCAGCGTGCCGGGATTCTCGGCATCCTTGAGCACATCCGCCATGTCGAGTGAAGCTTTGGATAACTTAGGTTCTTCGGTGTCCGCATCCTGTAGCAGCCAATCGCGCAGTTCATTGCGGACCGCATTATCTTCTGGATGATCGACGAGAGTTCGCACACTTTCTTGGACAAAAGGATCGATCGATGTGAAATTCGCATCGGCTTTGATCACTTGCGCGGCCGCCGAAAAGTTCGGTTCCAATCGCAAGTCCGGTCCAACCCGTTTGTCGGGGCCATCATAGCCGTTGATTTCGTGGCAGCCAAAACAACCATATCGTCGAACGAGATCATAACCTTCGATCACTTTTGGTGCCGGAGGCTCCGGGAATCGCTCGCTGGGCCTCAGAGACGTCACATCGTGGTGACACTTGAGGCAGGCGCTCTCGGCAAAACGCTTGGGAAACATTGGATAGATCCAATGATGGTTATTGAACCAACCGTGTCGCTTGGTCCACTGTTCGGCTTGCTCGGGATCGTTGGGCGTATGGGAGACCCATTTGAAGTCTGTTGCGCTGCCTTGTCCTTCGTGGCACACCGTGCAACCGACATCGGCAACTTTGTGCGGACTTTTCGAACCGACAAACAGGTCCAATCGTGGGTGCGAGATGTAGGGATTCGGCAATCCGCGGCGTACCGTCAACGTAACAGGTTCACCCCAAGTGGCACCCTGAATCAAGAATTCATACGTCTCGGCAGGTCCGAGCACTTTGTCATCGCCGTTGACGAACAGCAACACATCACCGACACGTAGGCCGTGTTCAACGGTCTCCCCCGCGGCCACCTGCATGACGGCATTCGCCGCCAGGCTATTTGGTGCCACGTAGCCAATGGTGACGTCGTCTTCGTCCAAAAGTCCATAGTCGGCCAGACGGATGCCATAAACGCTCTCCAATGTCACGGGCCGTACGTTGCCGTCCTCGTCGACGACGGGTTGCGGTTCGTCTTGTGGAGTAAACAGCGTAAAGTCAATCTCCACGGCCGGAGTGTAAGCTGGTTCAACGGCCGAACCTGGCATCGCTTTCTCAATTGCCTTGTGGCAAGTCGTGCAACGATCGAAACGCCGTACCTGTCCAAAGCTGCCGAGGGGCTGCTTCAGGCCTTCGGTCCAGAGGTTATCGATTTTAAGTGGTGAATTAAACGCTGTGAGAATAGGTAGTTCCAACCAACGTTTGCCCAAGAACGGTGGTGACGACGTAAAGTATGTTGACTGTCGCTCGTCAATCGCGCTTTCCAAGCTATCCGCATCCGCCAAGCTTTCTTCGAGTTCTTCCACTATTTCCTCTTCAGGCAACGTGATTCTGTCAACGATCGCCTGGAGGTCTTCACGATTAGCAATCGCATCGTCGCGGAGCATCGTAAGTTGTCCGAGTTTTTCCTGGATCGGATCGATCACGTTTTGGGCCGCGGGCAGCCGTTCGTCCTTGCCGTCACGGACCATCAATCCGTAGTTCGCTTTCGCCGCGTCGAGAAACGCGCCGGTAAACTTACGATCGTCGGCCAAGACGTCTTCACGAAGCTTCGCGTCCTGCACGATGTCATTCAACTCGTCAAGGATTTCCTGGCGAATCGCGCTGGCCTCTTCTTCCGCCGCCAAGGCGGCATTTCTCGCATCCTCGACGTCCTGACGAAGCCGTTGCTCTTGCTCCGTGTGTTGGTCGATCTCTTGTTGACGTGCGTCAACATCAGCGGTCTCCGCACCGGAAGATTTGGCTTCGCTCAATTGCGCAATCAGTTGAGAAACGGTGTTTTGAGCCGACCGTACCTGACCGGCGAGATCCTGAGCTTCGGAGCGGCGCTGACTTGCCGCTGCGGCCGACTCCTCGAGTTTGTCGGAATTAGCAGTTATGTCGGCAAAGTCATACTCGTCGGTTGCTTCGCGTCGTGCTTCGTCTGCTCTGACCTGTTGCTGGAAATCGGTGAGCAAGTCGGCAGGAATAACCTGACGGCGAACCGTCTGCAGTTCGGCGTTCAATTCGTCGCGAGCCCGTTGGTTTTCGCGTGAGTTTTCCGTGTCCAATCGCCATTGGCTTATGCGCCGTTCAATATCGCGCGAATTCCGCTGAAAAGGCTTCCAGGGGCGATTGTGGTCCTGCGCAAACATCAGGAACGTTGTAGCCAACATGACCACGCTGGTAGCGGCGAACACAATGTGCATCACGTGCTGGTCACGCCATGTTTTTTCAGTTGCGGGCATAATCTACCACTCCGCAAAGCCATTTCGCGGAATTGAGGATGCTTATCTGGCGCGGAAACGAGGCGTAAACCGCAACTCGTCCGCCGCAGACAACTCCTGGGTCATAAATTCAAAAAATATTCCGGTATTGCAATGATGTATTTCAGATTCACGCTCCAACGCAGCGCCATTTTGATGGGCAACAAGGCCATGAAGAGCAACAGGGTTGACATCACCATGTAACGAATGATTCCCATCCGGACAAAGTACTTGCGGAACAAAGTCACAGCGAGCACTGGCGGTAAAACCAAAAAGTAGCCAAGCGTCAAAAAAATGCCAGGCGACTCGCGAATGATGATCGTGAAGATATTCTGCAGGAACCCGGCACCTTCGGGCGCCCTGGGCAAGCCTCGACCGAGGCCTTTAACCCAAAAATACTGCGAAAGATCAACGTTGTTGAGCACCTCGACTTTGTGCGTATCCCAAACCTCATAGGGTCCGAACAAGTTCCAGTTTGGTCCGCGCAAAAATGTCCCCAGAACGATCAGAGTTACCCACATTTCGAGAAAGCCGATCTGAAACATGATGTAGGCGAACGGCCGCTCCTTGATCGTGTAGTAGCCGCTTCCCTTTTTGTTAAAGTCGATAAAGGGAATCGCCATCAACCCAAAGACAATCAAACTCGGCAGCACGACGCCAGCCATCCAGGGATCAAAGTAAACCAGCATTTCTTGCAGACCGAGGAAATACCACGGAGCTTTGGATGGATTCGGCGTCTTGACGCTGCTGGCCGGTTCCTCCAGAGGTGCTTGCAGCCCAACGGCCCACAGAATCAATATCGCCGTGAGGACGATCATGCAGATCATTTCGGTGTAAACCAAGTCTGGCCACACCAAGACCTTTTCATTGTCGAGGGCTTCAAGCGGCCCTTCGCCATTTGCCAACCGCTCGTCGTTCCGCACCGCCTGGTATGCGCCCAACCAGGTGAAGTAACCCAGCAGGAAGATCATCCCCACAATTGGCACGTTATCCGGCTTGGTCACGATCGCCGAAAACTCCGTGTCGGTCATGGAGAGGCCCATGAACAACAGAGCTGCGTTGAGCATCAGCCAGGCGACGACCGGCTTGACGAAAAACTTACGGCACACAAACATCACGATGAGCGCACTGAGCGTGCCGAGGCTGTAGATGGTAGCCTTAGCCATTCGTTCGTCGACAAAATTGCGAATGAACTCAGGGACGCTGATGAAGGACTTCATCATCTGGGGATTTCCGCTGAACGCGATCGGCGAAATCACCACGAACAACGCCGATAGCGCCAGCCAGAGCAGCGCAAGGTTGTTTTTCTTCAGCGTGTTCCAGCAATAGAACGCGGCGATACCGTTCATCAGCGCAAGACAGACGTAGTACCATCCCAGGAAGCCGGAGATGTTGTGGAGAAATGTGGCTTCGTCAACATGCCCGTGCATGGTCTTCGATTCCTTGTCCACCCAGGGAAGGGCGATATTTACAAAAACTTCCTACTGTCGAACTTTCCGATGAGACTACATGGGACCGCTTATGCCGCCGTCTTTACGGACTCGCCAGAAATGAATTGCCATCAATAGGGCGGCTGCCAAAGGTAGCGCGACGCAGTGGAGCACATAAAATCGATTGAGCGTTTCTTCGCCCACAAAGCGCGCACCGAGTAACCCGAATCTAGCATCGGATGCATCGGTGATCATCGGTATGTCGCCAGCGATGAGAAGTTGTGCCCCAGGTCCTTCGTATCCCAAAAACGGCGTCGCGCGGGCCATATTCGAGCCGACCGTGATAGCGTAGAAGGCCAACTGGTCCCAGGGCAACAAATAACCGGTAAATGACAACAACAAAGTCAACAGCAGCAGAATAACACCGATAACCCAATTGAATTCGCGGGGCGGCTTGTAGCTTCCCGTCAAGAATACTCGGTACATGTGCAGCCAAACGGTGATCACCATGGCATGCGCGCCCCAACGATGCAACTCGCGCATGATTCCCAACGAGACTTCATCCCGCAGATTCAAAATGTCTACGTATGCCCATTCAAGCGTAGGGCGGTAATAAAACATCAACAGTACACCGGTGACGGTTTCGACGAGAAACAAAAAAAACGTCACGCCACCCATACACCAGGTGTAGCTAAGTGCGATACCTTGCTTTTTGGCAGAAACGGGATGCAAATGAAGAAAGAAGTTTGTCAGCATGACGACGATCCGATTACGCCGATCGACGGGCATCGGATGCCGGAAAATGCTCTTCCAGATCTGCGAATTGCGAATGATTTCGCCTATTGGAGGCATGTCTCGCCTATTCCCCTTTCTACAAGGCACCGATACTGTGATGCCGCCTTTTTTACTTTCCGTGACTGTTGGCGTTCAGATGGCTTTCGACTCAATTCGCCCATCTAAACCGCGAAGAACGACGACTTTTCGTTCCACTGACCCATTTCTTGTTGGTAGATCCGACTCTTGTCGACTTCCAACTGCCCGTCGTCCGCCCTTTGGATGGTGTACCGCTCTAGCGGACGAGGAGCGGGCCCTTCGAA
>CBDUAB010000288.1:0-5509 GCA_965365045.1 uncultured Planctomycetales bacterium | reverse complement strand
GCAGGTCAATTTGATGGAGCAGCTATCCAAGATACGCCGTGTCATATCCAAGCAGATTTCCGCTGCGCCGCACGAAGTTTTGTTGGTACTCGACGCGACGGCGGGTCAGAACGGCATCAGCCAGGCGCGGGGTTTTTCCGAGGCCGTTGAGTGTACCGGCATCGTGCTGGCAAAACTCGACGGCACTGCCAAAGGTGGCGTCGTTATTCCCATACGGCAGGAATTCGACCTGCCGGTCAAGTTCATCGGCGTCGGCGAGAAAGAGCCTGACTTGGCTGTCTTTGAATCGACGCAATTCGTCGATGCACTGTTTGGTGACCTCGAATAAGCCAGGCAGAACATGTTCTGACCCTTACGAACGGAACAACGCGTACGATAGCTCCAAGCGGACCTATTCCATTGAATTAACCGTGCTGCGTAGTGCATTCGGTGTGGCTCCCTGATCGTCACAACCGATACTCGCAGAGAGCTTGATCATTCGTATTGCCCAGCACGTACCCGGAGTGAGGTAACAGACGATGTTTTCGAAAACCTTTCTCTTCATTGCATCGGTTTGCATTGTCGCCAATCCGTTTCGTCTCGCGGCGCGCGAACCAAGCATTATTAAGCCATCCGCAACGTCGCCCGTGATCGTCAATGCAAACGATGACCAACGGTACGATGTTTTTGACAGATTCATCGTCAAAGAAGGCGACGATGAAGGGTTTATAGAGCCACTCGAGAGTTTGCTTTCCCCTTTTAACGAGACCGTGAAGACCAATCCCCGCCCTCGGTTGGTGCAGGAACTGGTTGACTCGAAAAAGGTTAAACAGCGACAAGACGCTACAAAGCCGAAGCTGACGGTGATTGTTCGCAGCGAGCCAAAGCCAGAAGAGACACTCGACAATGTGGATTCTGAGGATGTAGATTCTGTGAAAGTAGATTCGGTGGATCCTGGGAAGAGGCCCGCGGCATCAACGCACCATCACCACCACCATCACTACCGCAATGGTCACCATCCCCATAGGCATCAAATTCGTACCCAAAAACGTCGCTTTGGTCGGATGCGCAATTATCCAGTGCGGTAGCCGTTAGTCCTCGCAAAATCCGCATTCTTGCGGCAGCGCTCATAAGTACCGATGGGACACGTCAATAATCGTGTCAGCCGGCACGATTCTCGCCCAGCGTCATTTCGCCATATTCCGGCGAAGGATTCCGTTCGACGCAATCGGATCCCATTCTCGGTCGATTATTGGTGCTAGCTGTGCATTCGAATGAACTCTATTGACCGATAGCTCCGATAGCATTTTGCACACGCGAGCATTTTGCACACGCGAGCATTTTGCACACGCACCAAGCAGCGACGTTCGACGTTGGCTACCGTCAAGCAACGTTGACCTCTTAACGAATGTGACGCCGCGACAGTAGCACGTCAAAGATCGTGGATCGGCACGGAGGGGAATGATCATGGCCAGCATATTTTGTCTCTTGGCGATAGAGTTCGCTACAACCATGCCGGCAACCGTTGATGGCGAGATTCGTCAGCCGGCATCCGTTTTACCGGTCCACCAACGATTCGTACCAATCGACGAATCATTGCTGCTATTCCCGATTCGCGACCCGGCGATGATTGGCCGGATGGTCGAACACGGCGTTCACTTCCGGGAGCCAGTGACTCAATTCGAAGCACGAACTGCGGCGCGACGGCCCAAAGTCGCAAATCCTGCCCGATCGAGAGACGTCGTTGGCCAGCGGGCGCGGCTTCAACGTACGTCCGATGCGTTGACGCCGCAGCCGATGGACGTATGCATGCCGCCCGTCGGTCGTTGTAATTGCCACATTTGTCAAAAGAAATCAATTGAAACGATGCATGGTTCAGCAAACGCAAGTCCTGGTTTTCGGCGCCGCAATTAGAGAAATGAACTACCCTAATGTCTTGGTTGGCGTGTAGCGCTGTGGAGAAATCGGGCCGGCGGGGTGCGTCCGCCGGCTCGTTTTTTTGTTTTTTAACGTGCCAATGCCGCGGCAAGAATGGCCACAACGATTGCCAGCAGTAACATCGCCAGTTTGCCCCAAGATACGTCTTCGCGCGCGGTCGACGCTTGCACGCGAGTCGCGAGTGATTCCTGAGCTAAAAGAACCGAAGCAGCGCCCCGGTCCCCCGCGGCGAAGTGTGTTTGCTCGACCGATACACCGGCGTCGCTAAGCAACTCGCTCAGCAGGCCTTGTACCGCCCGCGCGTTAAACGGTCTTTCCTCGGGATCTTTGGCCAATAGAGAGCGAATCAGTTTTGCGAGTTTCTCTGGGCAGTCGGCAAACTCTCTTACGTTGGGCGGAGTCGCGTGTAAGTGCTGTTCGAATATCTGGGCAAAATTGTCGCCTTGATACGGCGGCTGGCCTGTCAGAATCTCAAATAGCAAGCATCCCAGGGCATATAAATCAGACTTGCCCGTAAGCTCACGTTCGCCGCGCACCAGTTCCGGTGACATGTACCAATACGTGCCGACCGTCAGTCCAGTATCGGTAAGCTCTAGCGAATGGATGTCACGCGCAATACCGAAATCACCCAACTTGAGACGTCCTTGCTTTGTGACATAAACATTGCCCGGCTTGAGATCGCGATGAATGATGCCATGATTGTGTGCGTGTTGTAGAGCCGAAGCGATCTGGCGTCCGCATTCCGCCGCTTCCTGCCACGTTAATCTGCCACTGGCTGCTAGTACCTGTTTGAGAGTTTCACCTCGGATTAGCTCCATCACGTAGAAAAGCTGGTTCTCCAACGTGCCATGACCGTGATATGAAACGATGTTGGGATGTTCGAGTTTGGATAGGATAAGTATCTCGCGTTCAAAACGAGAGACCACAAGTCGATCGGCGCCCACGTTGCGTAAAAGAAGTTTCAGCGCATAAACGTCGTTGGTCGACTTTTCCACAACCTCGTAAACCGTGCCTACGGTCCCAGTGCCGATCACTTGGCCAACGTCGAAGTCTGCGAACCGTAATCTTTGCATCGCACTAGCATATTGTCGTGGGTTGCTTGGCTGAGCTAAGGACCGGCGCATCCTTAAGCGGCGCTCCGACGCCAATTGTCGTCAAAAAGTGCCGGTCACGTCAGGTCGTATGTACGGATGGAAATCTGCACAAACGAAGGGCACACGTTGCCACGGACCTATGCACATGCCAGGCCGGGTGGCCCGTTCTAAAGCCGGATATAGAGCTTAAGGAGTTGTCTAAAGTACGCCTGTCCAAAGGTTTACGTCGATTTCAGTTACAGGCATTGGTGCTTGGCACGGAGATTGCTTTTAACCACGTCACATGGTTTCGCGTGTTTCACCGTTGGAATTAGGCGCGATCTGTATGTGCGCGTTTTGGTTTTCTTAATGCTCCTACTTACAGGCGGAAGGTAATTCATGAAAGGCTTACAGCGATTCGGATGTTCAGCATCCACATGCTTAGTAGCGCTTCTCCTATTCACTACGGTGTCAGGCGTTGCGATGGGACAAGAAGAAGAGGCCGTCGAAGTCGTCGAGGCGACCGCCGCCGCGGGCAGTGAATTGGGGTACGCTTTCGACAATTTCGTGCTGTTTCTGTGTGCTGTTCTTGTCTTGTTCATGCAGGCCGGTTTCGCGATGGTTGAAGCGGGCTTGAATGCCGCCAAGAACACGGTCAACATCCTTTACAAGAACATCATGGACTTGAGTATTGGAGCGTTGCTGTTTTTCGTTGTCGGTTTTGGCATCATGTACCCCGCAAGTTACAAGGAAGTAAGCAACCCGTATTTTTCTTTTGGCGGCGTTGGAATCTACGCTCCGAGTGACGGAGATGTGTTCAGTCCGCAGACCGATTGGCTTTTCCAAGCCGTCTTTGCGGCGACTGCTGCCACGATCGTCTCCGGCGCGGTTGCAGGTCGTATGCAGTTCAAGGCGTATCTGATTTACAGCGCTATCCTGACCGGCCTGATTTATCCAGTGAGCGGTTATTGGAAATGGGGTGGCGGTTGGCTTGACGGCCTAGGTTTTCAGGATTTTGCAGGTTCGGCGGTGGTTCACGCGGTTGGTGGATTCGCTGGCCTCGCCGGAGCTATCGTCTTGGGGCCGCGAATTGGCCGCTACACTAAAGATGGTAAATCAGTTCCGATGCCCGCTCACAATTTTGCGTTCGCGACGCTGGGTGTGTTTATCTTGTGGGTAGGGTGGTATGGTTTCAATCCAGGCAGCCAGCTGGCGTTTCAGTCCAAAGCGGACATTGACGCGACTGTTTTGATTGCCGTCAACACGACATTGGCTCCTGCTGCTGGCGTCATTGTGGCAACTCTGTTGAGTTGGATAATCTTCAAGAAGCCCGATCTCTCGATGAGCCTCAACGGTGCTTTGGGCGGACTCGTGGGCATTACGGCATGCTGTGACGCTTTCACCAACCTTTACGCGATCGTCATTGGCGCCGTTGCGGGAGGTCTCGTTGTGTTGGGAATTGTCTTGCTTGACAAGATCAAGGTTGACGATCCAGTTGGCGCTTGGCCGGTTCACGGACTATGTGGAGTCTGGGGCTGTATGGTCCTCGGAATTCTGCCCAACACGCATCTCGCGGCTGGAACTACCAGCTTTATGGTGCAATTAACGGGAACTTTGGCCATTTGTGGCTGGGCATTTGCCACGATGCTCGTCGTCTTCGGTGCGCTCAAAGCCATCGGAATACTGCGGGTAACGGCAGCCGAGGAGCAAGCTGGTTTGGATATCAGCGAGCACGGCATGCGGGCGTATGCCGATAACGTCGCTACTCCGGCATTTGCGGGCGCGTCGTAAGTAGACCATGTAATTTAGGCGTGTCGTTTTTAGTTTCGCTTTAAGTGGCCCTCGTGGCCCAAAGCGTCCCAGTTTCGGGTGGTGTCCGCCTCACCGCCCGAGCTGGGTTTTTTAATGGATTCAGCGTGACCATCGTGGCGGACTTGCTGTCAACTCATCACGCCGTTAGATTGGCGCTTGGCCAATTACGGAATTCGTGAAGTTTATGAAACTCATCATTGCCATCGTTCAGCCCAGCCGTTTAGAGGCCGTCAAAGAAGCGTTGACCGAAGTTGAGGTGGTGCGTCTGACAGTGATGGACTGCCAAGGTTTTGGTCGGCAGAAGGGACAAAAGGAGTTGTATCGTGGTCACGAATTCACGGTGACCCTGCTGCGCAAGGTGCAACTACAGATCGCCGTGAATGACAACTTTGTCGAACCCACGATTGACGCGATTGTGCGTGGTGGTCGCAGTGGCGAAGAGGGCGAAATTGGCGACGGTAAGATCTTTGTTGTCCCGCTCGAAGATTGCATTCGTATCCGCACTGGTGAGCGCGGGACTGAGGCGATTTGAACGTAGGTCCCGCTTGCGGAGCGGGGCCTTGCCGTAATTACAAGCATCACCAAGCCGGAGAGGTCCCTTCCGGCAGAAGGGACCCACGATCTATGGGTCGTAGCCTACTCCCACGGGGCTCCGGCGTTTGGGCATCCACTTGCACAAACCGATTCCCCCGAAGTACAAGAACGTC
>CBDUAB010000287.1:0-5521 GCA_965365045.1 uncultured Planctomycetales bacterium | reverse complement strand
TCGTGAAGAAGGTCGTGAAGAAGGTCGTGAAGAAGGTCGTGAAGAAGGTCGTGAAAAGGGTCGTGAAGAAGGGGCACTTGCCGGCAAGATACAACTGTTGCAACAAATCCTAGGGGAACCAGAAAGCTCGACCGAATCGCTCACGGGGCGCTCGCTTCCGGAACTAGCATCGTTACTTGACGATCTCCAGCGACAGCTCCGCGAACGAGGTATCTAAAGGTTGAGACGAAACGAGTTAACGGGTCGTTCAAGCGACTGCGGCAGCGAAAGATCAATTGCGTCGACTTGATACGTCGCTCGGCACGCGTGCTGGGCAGCTTCCTGACGGCGTATCCGCAAGATCCGGCCGCCGACCAGGCTGGCTTTTTCTTGGCCACGGCGCTGTTGGAACTGGTGCAATACCAGCCAACGATCATCCAGGGACAGAATCGCGAACGCCATCAGTTGCAGTACTTCAACGAGGAATCCGGAGTTCGTGTCGAAGCAGTGAAGTAGTCACCCGCACGACATGTTAAAACTCAATGCGGTTCAAAATCGTGGGGATTGCGCCCAATCGACGTGAGGTGGTGGCCTCAAATTGACGACCTGAGTAGAGTGTGATAGGTCGAATCTTCCTAAAATGTTAATTAGCCCAACTGTGAACGGTCATGAATCCCAATCAGATTCTCTCGCATTTGCGTACCCAGCCTTTCAAGCCGCTGAGACTATTTCTATCTGATGGGTCTCATTTCGACGTAGAACATCCAGAATTGGCTCTCGTCACGCGTACCGAAGTCGCGATTGCCATTGGCGATGCGTCGTTGCCCGATCATATGGTTTACTGTGACCCGATTCATATCACCCTAATCGAGCCGCTAAACGGCAAACGGAAAAAGACGGCATCCAAAAAACGCAAGAAAGCATAAGCTTCGTGACAATGCGCGTGATCGGCATTTGTCGTTACGTCTGCAAAGAACGGTCGAATGGGGGCTGCAAAGCCCGTGTCATTACCGACGTTTGGCGTCTCTTCTGGAGTTGTGGTTAAATTAGCGATGTGTCGTTTCGCTGTGAAGAACCAAAAAAGGGCCGATCATGTACCAGCTTTCTCACCTACGTCTTGCGGTTCTGGCAGGGCTGTTCGCACTGATGACGTCGACGAGCTGGGCCGACGCTGCCCGACCGAGGCTCCGCGTTCTGTCTTACAACATCAAGCACGGTCGGGGCATGGATGGCAAAGTTGACCTCCAGCGGGCAGCGACGATCATCAATCGGCTCCGTCCCGACTTGGTGGCGCTGCAAGAAGTCGACAATCGAGCCCGACGATCGGGAAAGGTCGATCAAGCCGCTGAACTTGGCAAAATGACCGACATGCACCACGCATTCGGCAGTTTTTTCGATTTTGAAGGTGGTAAGTACGGCATGGCAATCTTGTCCCGCCAGCCGTTGCGGGAGATAACGAACCACAGGTTACCTCAGGGAAGCGAGCCGCGCACGTCGCTCGTGGTGACCGTCCGACCGCTCGAGCGCGGTCCCGAAGTTGTCTTTGCCAATGTTCACTTCTATCAAACGCAACAACAGCGATTGGATCAAGCGAATAAGTTGCTGGAGATTCTGAAGAAAGAGACCCGGCCCGTGATCATCGCGGGAGATTTCAACTCACAGCCGGACTCGTCGGTGCTCAAGCTTTTCGCCCAAGGTTGGACGATCACCGACAAAGGAAAGGACCGCTTCACGTTTCCCTCCGATCGCCCGCGCGTGGAGATTGATTACATTGTTTTTCGCCCGGTCGACGCATTTGAGACGGGTAAGATCGATGTCCTCGACGAAGAGGTCGCCTCGGATCACCGTCCCGTCATATTGGATCTGGTGCTTCCCTGATGTGCTCGTTACGGCGTCCCGATACTATTGCATAGTAGCATCGCTATGCCCAGACTCATTGACGAACCCCAAAGGCAATCGTCGCGATGCGCATGTTACGAAGAAGCGTTAGGTTAGCAGTAAATGTCCGAGCTGAATCTTGAAATCCTGGCCTACGAATCGAGTCCACTGGGGCTTTTGTGCCTGCGGCGGCGTGAATTGCTGTCGCAACCCGGTACGATCGTGACCGAGGTGACACTGAATCACGAGTTTCTGATGAGCAGCCTGTATACCGATTCGGAGCGAGCCTTGGCGAGAACGGCGCTCGAGATGCATTCCGGTGACGATCTGCGGGTGTTGGTCGGCGGACTCGGGCTGGGCTATACGGCACGCGAAGCGCTCTTGTCGGACCGCGTCGCGCGGGTCGAAGTTGTGGAGTTGTTGCCCCCGGTGATCGATTGGCTTGCGCGTGGGTTGGTGCCACTTTCGTCCGAGCTCCGGGGCGAGCGGCGGTTGGTCGTCACTCAGGGCGACGTTTACCGGCGACTCGCCGGACCACCAGACGATCTGTTCGATGTGATCTTGATCGACGTCGATCACTCGCCGGAGGAGCGTTTGGGCGAGGAGAGCGTCTCGTTCTATACCGCGCAAGGGTTGCTGGCCGCGCGGCGGCATCTGGCCGCCAACGGTGTCTTGGCAGTGTGGTCCTACGCCGAAAGCTCACCGTTTGTTGATGCACTTCGTGCGGTCTTTGAGCAAGTCCGCGTAGAGCCGGTCACCTATGACAACCGATTGATCGACCAGCAGCGAACCGATTGGCTGTTCTTTGCCCACGGATAGGGTGCCTGCACCCTGACACGTTATCGAGTCGATGGAACGACGGCGTGTGGTTGCGTCCGGATTCAAGGATCGTCTCGCGATCTCAAACACCTTTGAAGCTGACGAATTTCCCCTTTTCGGGACTCCAAAGTTTGAGACGCAGACAAGCCGCCATGTCACGAGGTTTAAGCGAAGTGGTGCCTGGCGACTGCAATTCTTCAAGGGCGGCCATCGCTTCCGGTAGTCGATAAAACGGAATGCGAGCGTTCAGGTGATGAACGTGATGATAACCAATGTTGCCGGTGCACCAGTTCATCAAGGGGTTCATCGCGATAAAGCTTGATGAATGTAAAGCCGCTTCAACGTGACTCCACTGCGAACGAGGCTTTAGTTCGGCGGCCGGAAAGTTGTGTTGCGCGTAAAACAAATAGGCGCCCAACGCTGAAGCTACGACCAAGGGGACGATCATTCCTAAAAACATGACGTCAAGCCCCATCGTCCCCAGATAGGTCATCAATACGACGTTCACGAGAAGGGCGAGACCTCCATCAAAGTGTCTCATTGGGCTCCGCAGGAAAGGCTGAAGACACATTCGCCAAATGAATACCGTAAAGTAGCCCAGCGCAAGCGTGAGTGGATGACGCGCGGCAGCATATGCAAACCGCTCTGCTGACATGGCACTCGCATAGGCATGCGTCGTCATGATGGGATAGGAGCCGACATTGGCTGAGAAGGTCTGGGAATTGTTCTTGTGATGATGATCGTGAGAGTGATTCCAGACGCTAGGTGGTGCCAACGTGATCACTCCATAGAGTCCCATCAGGAAGCCCGCGATCGGCGAGTCACGGAGAATCGCGCCGTGCTGGTAGTCGTGGTAAATGATGAACAGTCGCACGCTGACAAGCCCTGCCAAGACACTTGATGCAGCCCGAATGCCCCACGGTAAGTCGCTGACAGCGGCGGCAATGAAGCCGACGAGCACTCCGAGAGTCGACAACAAGTGCCACCAACTAAGCCAGCGGTACTCGCTGGCAAACTCCTTACTTGCGATTAGCAGTTCTTTTGCCGCGCGCATCGGCTTGCACCCCATCCGTTGAATCGCACTTGTGTTGTCAGTTCCAAGTCGATTCATCCGATTTGGGACGGGCAAAGGAGTCCAGGTGGGACGGGCAAAGGAGAAGTTGACGAGAGGAACCGAATTCCCGTCGCATGTGCTCGTTCGGCGTACCAGAGATCAACAAATATACCGAGTTGGGTTCGAGTGTCATATAGGTCATTGACGCGTAACTTGCGAGTCGGGCTAGTGAAGAAGATGCATTTTTGCACGCAGACAAATCTCCGACAGCTTTTATCCATGGACTTACGTACGATTGCCCCTTAAGATGGTAGGTTGAGATGTGTGGGAAGTTTGCTCTCAGTTCCTTTCTTCTCGTTGTGCTTCTCGCGGGGCCTAACTAATTAGGTGCTCACGTCATCACGAGGAACGAGGCGGAAGCCGGGTCTCGGTCGCTATTCCTTCACACGCTGTATCGTATTTGGACGCCTGAAACGCCGAGCTTCGCTTTCTGTCTGAAGTGCTGTGCGCTTGTCGGTTGCGAGTTGAGCGAGCAAGGGCGCGCTCGGCTGTCGAGGCGCGCATGGCTGGAGGTATCGCCGGATGAGCGAAAAGAAGCCTACTCCCTGGATTGCCCAATCGAGCGGCAAAGTATGCCCTGTGTGTGGGCACCAGACCTATTCGCAGGGCGGCATCCACCCGCAATGCGCGGTTCATCAAGCCGACTCAGCTCGGACCGAGAAACTGAAAGCGGAACGAAAGAGCGAAGCAAACGTTCCCAAACAATCCACATGGACGAAAAAGAAGTGTCCGAAATGCGGAAACGAATCGCACGTGCGACGGAAAGAATGCGATTGCGGTCACGTTTTTTTCTGAGAATGGAGCGAGCAGTTCTACCGCGGCAGAACTTAATCTTGTTTCCTTCGCACTTGGTAGTTGCCGCGACTGGCGTCGTATTCAAGCTCGATCAAGCCCTTGGCCGCGATTTCCTGGAGTAACTTGGAGAAACTTGCGTAGCCGTAGTAACCTTCGTTGAATCCGGGATACACGCGGCGGACGGCCTGCTTGAGCGCCGACCCCCAAACCGTGTCGTAGTCCTGCTCGATGGACTGCAGCACTTCCAGAAGCTGATCCGCGGCTTCCTGCTTCTTGTCTTCTTTTGTCGTGCCATTCTTCGGTGCGCGCCTACTCTTTGTCGCCGCCCGAACCAAGTCATCGTAATAAATGAACTCGTCGCAATTGCCGATTAGTAGATCGGACGTGGAGCTCTTGACCCCGCAGCCGATGACCCGCTTGTTGTTCTCCTTGAGCTTGGAAACGAGTGGCGAGAAATCACTGTCGCCTGAAATCAAGGCGAAGGCATCAATGTGCTGCTTCGAGTAGCAGAGATCGAGTGCATCCACGACCATGCGAATGTCCGCACTGTTCTTGCCACTCATCTTACTCTGCGGAATGTCGATCAGTTCGATTCCCTGGGCGTGAAACTCCCGCACCGCGTCAGCGTAACTGCGCCAATCACAATAGGCCCGCTTGTAAACGATACGGCCTTTTTCCAGCAGCCGCTTCAGGACCAACCGAATCTCAAAGTCACCCGATTTCATGTCCCTGACGCCGATCGCCAGATTCTCAAAATCCACGAATACGGCGATCAGTAGCTCTTCCGACATCAGTCACTTGGCTCGCGTGAAAGGATGATTGCGAAACGTAGAAACCTCCCCGCTGGACCGCCGACGGAGAGAATCCGAAGGCCATATTCTCCCTTGTCGGGTCGGGATCTTGCAAGTGGTTCGCGCGGCGCTGCAACTCCGAGAC
>CBDUAB010000286.1:0-5537 GCA_965365045.1 uncultured Planctomycetales bacterium | reverse complement strand
AGAGCGGGAAACTGGGGCACGGTTGATATCGGAGCTGCGGGCAATAGCACCGCCGACCTAACGGATCAAATTGAAAACGGCTTGCGTCAAAGCGATCTTGAAGAACTCGCCAGCCAATTGGATCTCTATGGCGATCCGCGACTTCCGAATGACACGGAGCTGATCGCACCGTTATGGGTTCAGGGCGAGACCGGTCTTTCGGCTGGAATGAGTGGTGCTTTGGATAATGTAGTCGGCTTACCAAGGATGATTCCGATCATCGACAAGCTTGACGGTGGAAACGGAAACGTTGCTGAGTTCCACATCGTTTCTTGGGGAGTCGTAAAGATAACGGAAGTTGACTTGCACGGGTCCAAAGCCAGCAAGCACGTCACCATCGAGAAAATATACGATTACAACGGAATGCTGAAGCCCAATAACGATCTAAGCGATACGTCGAATCTCATCGAAGGCGCCTTCGCCTCGTCTGGACTTGTTGAATGAGCTTTACGGTGAATCAGGCCAGCGCTCGAACACGTCATCGACTAACTCAAGAAACATCCATTCATCGTCGTTCGCGGGATTCTTGTCGATTGGCAATCCGCGGTTTGGGTCAGCGGGCGTAAAAAAGCCGGGAGGATTCACCAAGTCTTCGTCCACGGAATCGTCGATTTCTTTGTCAATGGAAACCGTCGATGAATTATCACCACCCGCGCCTCGCGTGGAATCTAACTGAAAATCGAACGGCAGCACAACCTCACCGAGACTCGCACGTGATGCTGGTAAAGGCGCACGCGGAACTCGCAACGTAGATGCCCGCGCTGGGACGCCATGTTGCCAATGAAGCGCCAAAGCGTTCAAGTCCAAGGCCGTCACAGATCCATTACCAGTGAAGTCGCCGTCAATCCAGGTCGCATCGCCCGCCCGCCAATGAATACCTAGGGAATTCAAGTCGCTCGCATCCACGTCGCCGTCCAGGTCGGCGTCCCCTAGGACATAGGGCTGGCCAATGTCGGCAATTCCCACAATGGAAAGCCAGCTTGTCACGTCGTCGCTATCGACACTGCCATCGGAATTGATATCCAACACTGGATCGCTGCTTCCCTCACGAATCCCGGCCTGCAACAGCTCGAGGTCGTTTCCATCGCCGTCACTGTCGATAGAAATCGGGATATCATTGGTTTCGTTCGATGCCGGAATCTCAGCAATCGACACGTCGCCGGCCAATAGGCAGCGGGCTTCAAGGCGTTGAAACGCCAAGTTGTAACGTCGAATCCTCACGGGCCTTCGTCGCCGATGGCAGTGGAAAACTCCGCCAAAACAGCCGCTCATGGAATTCATGATCACGACATCCTTAATCTGGACTTATTGTACGCGGATGACAGTAGGCAGTATTCGTGGATACCGACTGCCGTGCCAAGCATCCATTGAGTATGCCGGTTTTGAATCGTGTGGGCAAGGCACTCCGCCGGCCGTGATTCCGACTTCGGTTTACCCATAAACCTTCGACACCTACAATACTTTGTTAGTTTCCGGCAAGCGGTCCCAATGAGACAAGCGGATTCTACTTCACTAATGGCACGATTATGAATCCACTCTGGCCGTCTCACGGTTTGCGCCAGTCGAAAGCTGGATTTACTTTGGTCGAGCTACTCGTCGTCATCGCCATCATCGCAATTCTCATCGCATTGCTACTGCCGGCCGTAAATGCCGCCCGCGAAGCAGCCCGTGTGTTGGAGTGCAAGAATCATCTCAAGCAGATCGGCTTGGCCTGTATCGTGCACGAAAGCACGCACAAATTCTTTCCCTCAGGCGGTTGGTCCAAGGAGTGGACGGCGGATCCGAACCGTGGCTTCGGTGCCAGTCAACCTGGTTCGTGGCAATTCAGCATCTTTCCTTTTGTCGAAGAGAATTCGCTCTATGCGCGCTCCGACGGTTTCGAACTCACGTCGCGGGAGTTCCAGCAGGCAACGCTCAGCATGCATGAGACGCCCCTTTCGCTTTTTCACTGTCCAAGTCGCCGCCCGCCTTTGGCGTATCCCAGCGATTGGAAGCAGTGCTACAACGCAAAAAATGTCACGCGACTGCCCGGTGTTGCCAAGAGCGATTATGCCGCAAATGGAGGTGACGGTGTCGTGAGCTCAGGCGATTCATTCGAGGGCATGAGGTTCCCGCGTACTTACGCAGAAGCCGATGACCCTGGATTTCGCTGGACAAAGACAAACGATCCTAGCAGGCGGCAGTTTCATACGGGCGTGATGTATTATCACAGCGAGGTGCCCGCGCGCAAGATCAAAGACGGCCAAAGCAATACTTATCTGGCTGGCGAGAAATACCTGCGTCCGGAATCCTACAATTTTGCATCCCGAACTTACGGCGACAATCAATCACTGTACACTGGCTACGAATGGGACAATACGCGGCTCACGCACTTCAACTCGGCGGACGATGAATTCAAACCCGCTCGTGATCGCCCCGGTTACGACAACGTTCGCGCGTTTGGCAGCGCACACGCAACAGGCTTTAACGTTGTCATGTGTGACGGCGCCGTCTTGATGATTCCCTTTGAAGTCGATCGCGAAGTTCACCGTCGTCTCGGTAGCCGTCTTGACGGAGAACCGGCTGACGTCGGAAACCTCTAATACTTGGACAGCTCGTAGCGAATCCCATTTGCCACGCCTGGATCGTCGTGGGAAATCTCCTGACCGATTTCCGATGACGTATTGTAGCGAGGCGGAATTACGTCTTTGCCGTCAACGATCTTGGACACGCGCACATAATAAAGGCCGAATTGAACGCCTGCTGGAGCATCCGGGGCCGGACGTTTGCTTTTCGGAATGGACATATACGCCGTTCCAAATCTGTCTGTCGTTCCCACAGCGGCTTGGACTTGGTCACCCAAGAAATTTGCGGGATCGAAGATCACCTGCGCACCTTCGAGAGGCACATCATTCAGAGTGACGTCACAACGGATCGTGATCAGGCCCACTTTCGAGTCACGCCAAGCTGCGACTCGCGACTTGATTTCGTTGCCGTCAATCAGTTTGTCACCGTTTGTATCGAAAGCGGCTAAGCCGGCTCGGAGGCCGGGCGCCAATTCCAATTCTTCACCGCCGATCACGCCATCGCCATTTGTGTCGAACTCACCGAGCGCAGCATCGGCAGCTTCGGTCCCACTTATCCGCGGAGGTTTGATCGCTGAAGGGCCGCGGGAACACCCCATCAGCATGGCAGCAACGAGCAAGACAATAAGCGTGCAGCGCATCATGACGAATAGAATTCACCGACGTAGTATGTTTTGGCTCACTC
Source organism: uncultured Planctomycetales bacterium (assembly GCA_965365045.1). Classification (GTDB taxonomy): domain Bacteria; phylum Planctomycetota; class Planctomycetia; order Pirellulales; family Pirellulaceae; genus CBDUAB01. Next base: position 2,249 of record CBDUAB010000286.1, on the reverse strand, counting down.
AACGTGATTCTAACGAACCTGTCCAAAGTTTACAGAAAGATGACCCGTTGTGCGATAATTCTGTCGCTTTTCAGGCAAAGTGCCTTCTTGGAACTCTAACAACGGTCCGTCCTGGCCGGGTTGTAGCGTATGCAGCGATGGCGTTTTTTGCGAGTCGGACGGGTTGCGCTTCCCGCGAAGGTCAATGCGCAACGTACGCTTGCAAATGGTGTCGGACGCATCCGGCCACTTCGCCGATAACAGTCGTGGTATCGTACCACCAATGCTTGACCTGTGACTGAGGAAGCAATGAACCGTTCGGAGCAGTTGTATTCAACGGATACACCGTGGAGGCAGCGTGGTTTTGAGCTGCTGGTGTGTGCGATCATACTATTGCCTTCCGTGTTGTATCCGTTGGCACGCGATCAAGGGCTGTTTTCCTACGCAGGACAAGTCATCTTGGATGGCGGCCAGCCTTACCAAAATGTTTACGATCAAAAAGGGCCGGCAACGCACTACACGTTTGCGCTGATCGTTGCGATCTTTGGAACGTCAACGATAGGAATACGCATATTCTTTTTTGTCGTGGCGCTCGTCGGCACTCAGCTATCCGCGGCGATCGGACAACAACTGGCTGGCCGATCGGCTCGTTCGACATGTGCGATATGTTACGCATTGGTCAGCTTGCAGGCGCACCCGATGGGTCCGTGGATGAGCGGGCAGGTTGAAGACATCATCCTCCCACTGTGCTTGGGTGCGGTGTTGCTATTGGGCTCGCGGCAGCGGGTGACTGGGCTGACGAACATCTGCGCGGCCGCCGCACTCATGGGTCTGGCGTTTACCTACAAACCAACAATTGTACTGCCGAGCATCGCCATTGCATTGGTAAGTATTGCATGGGCAGCCAAGATCACGACCAACTTTACCTTCGTCATGTTACGAGTCGTGCTGTCAATCGTGGCCTACGTCGCACCGCTTGCCCTGTTTTCGGGTTACTTTGTCGCCGTCGGCGTTTTCGATGATTTATGGATGTTCGTTGTCGATCACAATCTGAATGTCTATGCGAAGCTACAATCCGGCTCCGTAATGGATGCTTTTCGAACACTCACGGCGTACTTCGCTGGCATTGCAATTCTCGGTGTATGCGGTGTAGGTATTGGTCGAACCAGACAACCAATTCTATGGACGCTATTGTGGACGCTGATTAGCAGCAGCGGAGCGATGATAGTGTGGCAATGGAAGTTCTTCATTCTCTATCACTGGACCGTCTTTGCCGGTTCGCTCTCCATTGCCGCGGGTCTGACGTTGTACAAAGTCATTGAGGTTGTGGGGGCTGCACGTCCCGAGCCGACCCGACGCCGACTGGCGTTCGGTGTTTGTGTTGTTGCCTTTTTTTTAGTGCCTGCGAACAGTGTTTTCTATGCACGAATGATTTCCCGCACGGCGTCGTTCGTCGGAGGCTTCGAATCGATTGACGAGTTTCGCTCGCCTTATCGCGTCGGCTCATCGTCCGCTGCGGATACGTATCAGGCGGCGGCTTATGTACGCCAACGCACGCAATCGGACGATACATTACTGGTGTGGGGTTATGATGTCACGGTGAACTACTTAGCCGACCGCAGATGCCCATCGCGATTTGTGATGAATCGCGTGTTACAGAGAAATGGTTCGCCACACATCGAGCGATGGCAGCAGGAGTTCATCCGCGACATCACGCGGAGCGAACCGGTATACATCTTGGTCGCCGATGAGTACAGCGAAACTTCGTTTGTTGGAAATCCGCGCGAGCACTTGGAACAGTTTGCCGCGCTTCACAATTTCGTTACTAACAATTACGAACTAGAAACTCGAATTGGCAGCTTTGATGTCTACCGTCTCCGGACGGATTCAGTCGCGACCAAAACGACTTCTACATAATATCAGGAGATGTTATATGGCACGCCTCGCAGTTATTGGATTGGGATACTGGGGCCCCAATCTTGTCCGAAATTTTCACGCCGCACTCGGCGAGGATCTTCGCATCGTCTGTGACCAATCGGTCGAACGTGTCCAAGCGATTGCGCGTGGATATCCAACCGCACAACCGACAGTAAACGCCGCGGAAGTATTTGCCAATAAAGAAATCGACGCTGTTGCGATTGCCACGCCCGTGGCGACGCATTTCCCCCTTGCCAAGGCCGCGTTGCAGGCAGGCAAATCGGTATTTATCGAAAAACCCCTTGCCAGCAGTGTGGCGGAATCTTTGCTTTTCCGCACTGGGTGAAGCTTGA
>CBDUAB010000285.1:0-5537 GCA_965365045.1 uncultured Planctomycetales bacterium | reverse complement strand
GCGCCGTCGCCCACCAAACCTTCTTCCGCGCTCAAGCGAGCAACATGTGCCACGCTGTCGCAATACGTTGTAACCCGTGGAAACCGTTCGCGGAGGTGGCGAGCGAAATCCGGATTCCGCTCGATGGCAAAGAATCTGGTCAGCTCTCGTTTGCTGCGCAGTATCTCGCTCGTGAAAACGCCGGTCCCCGGACCAAACTCGACGACGGTGTTTACCTGATTCCAATCAAACCAGGAGACCATTTCTCGGGCCAGATGCGACGAGCTGGGCGAAATCGCGCCCGTCGATACCGGATGCGCGAGGAACTGTCGAAAAAAGCTGAGTGTATTGGCCAAGAACGAAGTCCATTCAAGAGATCACGGGAAATGCGACATTTACAAACTAACGCAAAGGTCTTTCCATGCTAAGCAGTCAGATTTGTCACAAAACTACTTATACAGAACGGAAGCCCGTGTGGAAAGTTTGTGAAACACAGAGGAACAGAGGTCACAGAGAAAAGTCCGAATGACGACACTGTGACCTCTGAGCCTCTGTGTTTAAATCACCATGAATACTAGGATGACATCCTACGCGAAGTTGTCAATCGAGCGCGTTTGAGGCATGAGTGGTCTATGCGCATCTTGGCCTTGGAACCTTACTACGGCGGCAGTCACAAAGCTTTCTTGGACGGTTGGATTGCGCGCAGTCAACATGATTGGGATTTGATCACGCTGCCCGCCTTCAAATGGAAATGGCGTATGCGGCACGCGCCGATCACAATGGCTGAAGAAGTGGCCGACAGACTCACAACCGCCGACGGGACATGGGACCTCTTGTTCTGTTCGGAAATGCTCAATTTGGCCGAATTCATCGGCCTCGCGCCCGTAGCCTTGGCAAACTTGCCCCGCATCGTACTATTTCACGAAAACCAGCTCACGTACCCAACCCAAAACGCCGACGCACGTGACTTGCACTTTGCCTTTTCCAATATCACGACGGCAGTGTCCGCTCACGAAGTGTGGTTCAATTCCGAGTTCCATCGCCAGGAGTTTTTGTCAGCGGCGGCGGAGTTGATGCGCCGGATGCCGGATTATCAACCGACATCGGCGATCGACGCTATTCGCGAAAAATCCACTGTTTGCGGGCTGGGCATCGAAACGATTCCGGCGGACGCTTCAAAGCAAAGCGGCCCTATCAACATTCTCTGGGCCGCCAGATGGGAACACGATAAAGATCCTGAAACATTTTTTTCAACCATGTTTCGGCTCAAACAATGCGGGTGCCAATTTCGCTTACACGTGATCGGTCAGTCTTTTCGCGAGGTTCCCGCCATCTTTGCCGAAGCGCGCCGTGAACTGGCCGACCACATCGCCCATTGGGGCTATCAGGATTCTCGTGCCGAGTACGTGCGTGTTTTGCAGCAGGCGGATGTCATTGTGTCGACCGCACGGCACGAGTTTTTTGGGCTTTCGGTTTTGGAGGCCATGTCGGCCGGAGCCGTACCTTTATTACCAAACCGGCTCTCCTATCCCGAGTTACTTGACATCGGTGATTCCGCCCAAACAGCGGCATTCCTGTACGATGGCACCGTGTCGGAACTCACAATTCGCTTACAAGAATGGTCGGGAATCTTGGACTCCGACCGCTGGAGCGACCTGAAGACGATCGCCCGCGACGCGGCCGGACGATTTAGTTTTGACAAAATCGCAAGCCAATTGGATAAGCGAATTGCCGCTTACCGTGCCTGACGTTTCTGGCGGCGGCGATCCGATTCCGCAAGTAAGATCTTGCGCAGGCGAATTGAATTCGGCGTGACCTCGATAAGCTCATCGTCTTCGATGTATTCCAAAGCCGCTTCGAGCGACAGAATACGCGGCGGCTTGAGTAAAATATTTTCGTCGCTCCCTGCCGCGCGGATGTTGGTCAATTTCTTTTCCTTACACGGATTGACCGTCATATCTTCGATCCGCGCATTTTCTCCCACGATCATCCCTGCGTAAACCGGATCACCCGGCGCGACAAACAGCTCAGATCGTTCCTGTAAGCCAAACAAGCCGAAACCGACCGCTTTGCCGGACGTCATTGACACCAAGACCCCGTTCGGTCGACGTGGCATTTCTACTTGGGCCGGAAGATACGCCTCAAAGCGATGGTGAATGATCGCCGTGCCTTGGGTCGCGTTGAGTAGGCGGGTACGCAACCCGATCAAACCGCGGGCCGGAATGGAAAACGTCGCTTGGTTGTAATCGCTGCGGGCACCCATTTCGAGCAGTTCGCCACGCCGCGCCCCGACCAACTCCATCACCGGCCCCAATCGATCGTGAGGGACTTCGAGGACAAGCGTTTCATAAGGCTCCTCCGTCTTGCCGTTGACTTCTCGCAGAATAACACGGGGTTTCCCCACGGACAGCTCATAGCCTTCGCGCCGCATGGATTCGATGAGCACGGCCAAGTGCATAATGCCCCGTCCGGACACCGAATAAGCGTCGGTGCCTGCCAAAGGAGCGACGCGCAAGGCAACGTTGCGTTCCAATTCGCGATGCAGCCGTTCCCGCAATTGTCGCGTCGTCACGTATTTGCCCTCACGACCGGCAAACGGCGAATTGTTGATGGAAAAGATCATCTCCAGTGTCGGATCATCAACGGTCAAGCGTGGCAGCGAGCGCCGCTGTTCGTTGTCACTGATCGTGTCGCCGATTTCGACACTCTCCAAACCCATGACCGCGACGACTTCACCAGCATTGGCTGCGGGAACTTCGATACGTCCCAGATTCTCAAAAACGTTGATCGCCGCGACCTTGGATTCCGCAATCACGTTGTCCTTTTGCATCAGCGCAATCGTTTGACCGCGTTGGATGGTACCGGAACGAATGCGGCCTATTGCGATACGTCCCACGTAATCCGACCAGTCAAGCGTGGTCACCAACAAGCGAAGCGGTTCATCTATTTCGATCTCCGGCCCCGGCACGAACTCTAGCACCATTTCGAGCAACGGCTCCATCGAATCGCCAGGCTGGTCGGGATCAAGCGTCGCATATCCGTCCTTGGCGCTGGTGAATATGTGGTGAAAATCATCGATGGCACTGTCGCCCCCCAATTCGAGCAACAGATCAAGCGTCTCGTCAACGGCTTCATGGGCTCGTTGGTCTGGACGATCAATCTTGTTGATCACGACGATTGGCTTGAGGCCGCACTCCAATGCTTTCGTGAGCACGAAACGCGTTTGCGGCATGGGACCCTCGGCCGCATCAACCAGCAACAGAGCACCATCCGCCATGCGCAACACACGTTCCACCTCGCCGCCAAAATCCGCATGGCCCGGCGTGTCGATCAAGTTGATTTTCTTGCCGCGATAAGGGATTGCGATATTCTTGGCAAAAATCGTGATGCCGCGTTCGCGTTCTTGATCGTTGCTATCCAGAATGCGTTCACCGCGCAACTGGCTCTCGCGAAACTCTCCGCTCTGGCGCAGCAGGCAGTCAACCAAGGTCGTTTTGCCGTGATCGACATGGGCAATGATAACAATGTTGCGAATATCGTCGCGTCGCATGGGATGCCGTTTTCTATAGTCGTCGCCGAGGACGTGTTAAAAAACCGTATAGTTTGGCGGCTTTATCGCTGCGGGTCAACGCGAAATCGAGCTTCGTTGGCAGCGAATCGGGCGGAAGCTTACAATGGAGGCAGTCGTAAACCCTCACTTTGCCATGGATCGACCGCATAGATGAAGCTCAGCACGATACCCAACGTGTATCGCAACGTAAATCGAGCGAGAGAAATCGTAACGGTGCTGAGCAAATACGGGCTGGCGGACTGGATTAGCCGGTTTAACCTCGATTTTGCCAAGAACATCTTCAAGGATCCCGCGGGCGAAGCGTTGGCTCGGCACACGCGCGAGGCCCGCATTCGGATGGCCCTGTCAGAATTGGGGCCCACTTTCATCAAACTCGGACAACTGCTCAGCACGCGACCCGATTTGGTGGGTGCGACATTAGCTGGCGAGCTGGAAAAACTCCAAACGTCAGCTCCCGCCGACCCGGCCGCGGAAGTGCATCAAACGATTCTCGAAGATCTAGGTCAATCGGTCGAGCAGATCTTTCGGCATTTCACGGACGAACCGATCGCCTCGGCCTCAATCGGCCAGGTTCACGCAGCCACTTTAAAAACGGGCGAACAAGTCGTCGTCAAAGTTCAGCATACGGGAATTGCCAAGACGATCCGCAAGGATATCGATGTCATGGGCGGTCTGGCGCAGCTTGCGGAACGGATTCCGGAATTCGCTGCTTACCGACCGGCCGCCACGCTCGCGGAGTTTCAGCGCACGTTGCTGCGCGAGCTTGACTTTGGACGCGAAGAACGCAACCTCCAGCAGTTCGCCGCCCGTTTTGCCGACGACCCCAGCGTCCACATACCTCAACCAATCACCGAGTTGTGCACTCCACGTGTGCTGACAATGGAGCGGATCGAAGGAATTAAGGTGACGGATGTCACGGACGAAATCAACTCGGGGCTCGATCCGGAAAAGCTCGCTCACAGTGGGGCCAATCTGTACCTCGAGATGATTTTTGTCGATGGCCATTACCATGCGGACCCACATCCGGGAAACCTGCTGATTCAGCCGGGTAATGTTATCGGCCTGCTCGACTTTGGCATGGTCGGTCGCATCGAAGAAACGCTGCGCGAAGACATCGAGGAGATGATGTTCGCACTGGTCCAAAGTGATTCGATTCATCTGGCGTCGATCATTTCGCGCCTTGGTAAGGTGCCACCCGGCTTGGACAAGACTTCGTTTCGCGCCGACCTGGAGGACTTTGTTTCGCATTACGCGGGACAATCGCTAGGACGTTTTGATGTGGCCGCGGCGCTCACGGAAATGGCCGATATGATTTTTCGTTACAAGATCATCTTGCCGCCGCAAGTGAGTATGTTGCTCAAGACGTTGATCACGCTCGAGGGCACCGCCAAGCTACTTCATCCATCATTCAGCATTCTTGAAGTGATGCGGCCCTTTCAGCGGCGTGCACTTTTTCGGCGTCTGTCACCAAAGCGCCGCATTCGTAAGATCCGCCGTGCGTACATGGAGATGGAACATTTGATGGCCGTATTTCCACGGCGGATGATGGAGATTCTGGATCAGGTTCAAAGTGGTACGTTTGACGTCCATCTGGATCATCGGGGCCTGGGACCATCCGTCAATCGCCTGGTCTTGGGGATGTTGACGAGCGCACTGTTCCTCGGTTCCTCGCTGATGCTCAGTCGCCAAGTACCGCCGGTGTTATTCCAGACACCGACGTTCATGGGGTTGCACAACCTATCCATTCTGGGATTGGGCGGCTGCATCGTCAGCCTGCTGATCGGCCTGCGATTATTGCGGGCCATCGTCAAGTCCGGGCACCTCGACTCGAGGGAGTAGGGTACGGGAATGGACTTTCTTCACTAGCCCGACGCTTGCGCGTTTTGAAGTTGCGCTATTAGTGCCGGTTGCTGTTTAGTGCTAGTTGCGCTGTTTAGTTCCGGAGGAACGAAATGTGATAGCCTGGGACTTTAGTCCCAGGTTTGGG
>CBDUAB010000284.1:0-5540 GCA_965365045.1 uncultured Planctomycetales bacterium | reverse complement strand
AACGGCTGCTGCGCGAAGGCGTATCCATTCGTTCTCTAGCAACGATTCTGGAAACTGTCGGTGATTACGCTTCGCTGCGACGCGAACCATGGTTTCTTGCCGAACGGGCGCGCGAGCGTTTAGCACGATCTCTGTCGGGCGCCTTGCGTGATCGTCAGGGAACCCTTTATGCGTTGTCACTGGCTCCCGATCTGGAACGTCAACTTATTGAGCGAATTGAGAAAAACAACGGTGAGCCGTGTTTGAACCTACCGAGCGTGGAAAGCAAATCGTTGTTGGCTAGCATCGGTCGCTCGGCCGCGTCGCTGCGCCAGAATGGGCAGCCGGAAGTCATCGTGGTGGATGCAACGGTGCGGTTAGCTTTGCGTGGATTGACGCAAGCCGAACTGCCGGATTTACACGTAATCAGTGTTTCTGAAGTATCGAGAGACACACACCTGAAAACAACGTCGACAATTGGCGCTATGGAATTGGTTGAGCAAGTCGCCTGACAACGTTGTTTTGTCAATAAGGAAGCTTGATGGACATTAGATCTTTTCGTGCTAGGACGCTTCATGAAGCATTACAACTTGTACGCGCCGAGCTGGGCCCGGACGCGGCCGTGATCGAAACGAAGCACGTGCGTCCCAGTTGGCGGCGCGCGTTCTTGGGCCGCCGTCAAGTAGAAGTTACGGCATCCTGCGATGTCACGGTCGCCTCACGATTCGGTCGCGCTGAATCAACAGACACGATCTCCACAACTGCCGTCTCACCGCGAAACGGAGAGACAACCGATGAATTCGCCGCGGGTAACGTACCAGCGGTCCATGAAACCAGTCTGCGCGACCAATTTCGTGAGGGCTTGGCATCGCTGAACCCAGCGATCGGCTTGTCATCCGTGGATTCAACTTACGACACGCCTAGGAGGTCAGCCCATCATTTGCCAGAAGCGGTTTTCCGAGTCTTCGCGGAACTCGTTGACGCTGAAGTTCCCGAGAGTGTCGCCCGCGAAATGATCGCCAATGTGCGCGGATTACACGGCGAGAATGATATTTCAGATGGTGGACTACTTCGCCAACGATTGCTTCGCTATGTCGAGGATGAATTGAACATTTGCGGGCCGATTCGTGTCACGCCAGGTTCTCGGCGCGTTGTCGCCCTGGTGGGACCGACGGGAGTCGGGAAAACGACGACGATCGCCAAGCTCGCGGCGAACTTTCGTTTGCGTGACCGACACAAAGTCGGCTTGATAACAGTGGACACATACCGCATTGCGGCTGTCGAGCAGTTGCGGACGTACGCGGACATTATCGACCTACCGATGGAAGTCGTGTCGACGCCTCGCGAAATGCGTGAAGCCGTGTGTCGACTTTCACATCTGGACCTAATTTTGATGGACACTGCCGGCCGTAGTCCGCGTGACGAACTCAAGTTGCAAGAATTGAAAACAATGCTCTCGGAAGCTGCGGCGGATGAAGTGCATTTGGTGTTAAGCGCGACTGCCGGCGCCCAAGCTCTCAGCAAAACAGCACGTCACTTTGCCGACGTCGGCACGACCGCGCTGATTCTGACCAAACTCGACGAAACGACCGGATTAGGAAACCTCCTGCCACTATTGCGCGGATGCGATCTGCCGATGAGTTATGTCACGAATGGGCAAAACGTACCGAACGACATTCAGTCAGCCGATCGCGAAAAACTGGCGGCCGGGATGCTTAACATGGACGGTGTCTTGCGTTGAGGGATCGGGACGGCAAGCGTTAACGGCCGTAATAAAAAAACTTGCCCGTTTCTATGGGGATACGGGATGCGGGTTGCGAGATACGGGTAAATTATTTTTGATCGACATGTAAGCAAATCCCTATTCAAAGGACTGCCGTGAAGCTTTTCGCGACGAATCGGAAATGATGATGAACGACCAAGCCGAGGCACTGCGAAATCTGATACTAAAATCCGACGAAGAGGCTGCGCAAAACGACACGCGAGTGCCGCAGCTTGTAGTTCTCACCGGAGGCAAGGGCGGTGTCGGCACATCGACACTTGCCGTCAATCTGGCAACGGCGTTGGCGCGCCAAGGACGACGAGTCATTTTGGTGGACGCGGATGCCCGCTGCGGTGACGTGGTTTCACTTTGCGTTCCGGAAAAAGCAGACCAGGGAAAAGACGGCAACGATGACTTCGTGCCGGCAGCGAAGCTGGATACTCCCGCGGACGTTCAGGCATCGATCATAAGTGCCCCGGCGGGACTAAAGCTACTGACGGCTCCATGGGCACGAGGAGTTACTCAGGAATACGCCACGGTGTCACTGGATCGTTTTGCTCGGCAACTCTCCGGGCTCGGCGATCATGCCGAATACGTATTTGTTGATTCCGGCAACGGCACGAGTGGGGTCGCGCGTTCGCTGTGGCGTTTCGCGGACAAAGTCGTTACGGTGACGACGGCCGATGCGGTTTCCGTGATGGACACTTACACTGTGATCAAGACGATTCTGGACACCAGGCGACGCCCACGATTGTTTTCGGTTGTCAATCAGGCGGCAAATCCAACCGTTGCTCGCGACGTATTTGAACGACTGGAGCAATCTTGCCAGCGTTTTCTCGGGCAAGACATCGACTTTGGAGGGGCCATTCCCCTGGACACGATGCTAGCCGTTGCCGGCGAGGCTCGCGTGCCTGCCGTATTGCGTACACCAACGTCTCCCGCCGCACGAGCCATCGAGCAAATAGCGCGAGGATTCACGGAGCGACACGAACTGACATTTGAGCGAACGGCCTGAACGATTGAAACAAAAACAAAATTGACGTTTTGATTTAAAACTGAACCGCATCCATGCCGATGTCAGATGAGTGATAACCCAGCGGCATGTAGCAGCACGTTAATTTCTAAGGATTAGAAAAGAGTTGACGGTCATATTCTTGGCTGTCAAGTGCTGCGGCCTTTGCTATCACGGCTCCCGGCATCGAAATCACGGAGGATTGCATGGCGACCACGACCGTAGCCAAAGAAGAGATTGCCCAATTATGGCAGGAATACAAATCCGATCTATCCAACAAAGAGCTACGCAACCGTCTCGTCGAGAATTATTTGCCACTCGTCAAGTACAACGGTGAGCGTATTTGGGCCAGGCTGCCTGACGGTGTGGAACTGGACGACTTGATTTCGGCCGGCGTGTTCGGGCTGATGGACGCCATCGACGCCTTTGATCTCACGCGCGGTGTTAAATTCGAAACCTACTGCGTGCCTCGCATCCGCGGGGCCATGCTCGACGAGCTGCGTACCATGGACTGGGTACCTCGGCTTGTTCGTTCCAAAGCCAGCAAACTCGCCGAAGCAACCCGTGTCCTCGAAACCAGGCTGGGTCGCCATCCGACCGAAAGGGAGTTGTCCGACCAACTGGAGATTAGCGTTCCCGAATTGGAAAAGATGCTGCAGGAAGCCAACGCGGTTAACCTCATCAGCCTCAACAAGAAGTGGTACGAAACGGACAGCTACAAGGATGTGCGTGAGATCGACATTCTGGAAGACAAGAAGGGCCAAGATCCGACACGACGGATTCAAAAGACTGACTTGATGCGATTGGTGACCAAGGGCCTCAACCGCAATGAGCGCCTGATCATTATTCTTTATTACTACGAAGAACTCACCATGAAGGAGATCGGCTCGACTTTGGATCTCAGCGAAAGCCGAGTCAGCCAAATGCACAGCAGCATTGTACAACGTCTGCAGTTGCAGCTCGGTCGTCGCCGCCCCGAGTTTGGCACCTAGTGCACATTTCTTCATGGTCGGATCTTGTTGGCTGCGGCTTTTCTTGTGTTGCGTTTGTTCACGCACCAAACGGGAAGTGCCGCTATGCCTAGAACCGAGAGCCAAGGAAGCGCGTACACCAAAGCTACCGCTGCATTCTCTCCCAAAACCTTCAACGACAGAAGTGAGTGCCCCCACGCCTGACCAATTCGATCGACGAAGTTCGGGGCGACCGGCGGCACATATTCACGCACCTCGCTTGCTGAAATCGTTACAGTGGTCAACTCGGTGCGATTAGTCAGATATCGCAAACGTCCTTCCATCTGCTCAATCTCGCCTCGGACACGCGCTAATTCACGTTCCACTTCGATTACGTCTTTAATCTTGTCGCTAGAAGTCTTCAGCAATTCAACGATTCGTTCTTCCATCCGTTTCTTGTTCGTTATTCGTGCTTCGAGATCTACAAACTCCTCAGTCACATCTTGAGTTGTCTGCTGGCGGTTTTCGAGCATCCCCAATAGAGAGACTGCATCGAGAAACGAATCGAACTGGTCCACTGGAATCCGAGCCTGCCAGCGGCCTGAACGTTGCTCCCCTTGTGTGCGGTTCACCGAGACGTTCGCCAAATAGCCTCCGAATTGTTTCACCAGCTTCGGTATCGCTAATTCAACCGTGGAGAATTCCTTCGCGAGAAGAGTGATTTGAGCGTCGTAAATGACCTTCCGATGCAGGTTTACTGACGGTGAAGCAGCACCGCGTTTATCGGTAGCTGGGGCCGATTGCATCGCCATTCCAACGTGGGTGAGAGGGTTGGCGGGCCCACTGCGAGCAGCTTCTCTCGCCGACTGCGAATCACCACATCCAGTTAGAATCAACATGGCGCAGCAAAGCGCCCAATCTCGTCGCATCGCACATCTCCCGGCACACGTGCTCAATTGGCTGTAAAGAGCCGGCCTACCGATAGGATGCCATTGAAGGTCGGTTTATTCCCGAACGAGTCGGCCTTGATCGGTTTTAATCCTTAACTCCAACCATCAATTCCGCTAGACGGCTCGTTCCGACATCGCCTTTGAATAAATGAGCCCGCGCGGCAAACAGCAGATTACCCGCCGTAATTTCAGACGCGCTCATTAGCTCGGCGACGCGCGTATGCCGAAGCCGATTGTCAAGAGTGGGCAATAGTGGTGATTCCGTCTCGACGAGTTCCTGAACCATTGCATCGGCGTGGGAGGCGACGGACTTGGTGCTCTCAACCAGATCGCTGTAAACCGAACTTTCTTGGATAACTCGTGCCAGCGACGAATCAGGCTTAGCGAGTTCCTCCGTGTACAGCAGAAAAGAGTCACGCAGCGCCTTCAGATGGCCTTCGTTCGTCACGCCGAGCAAAATCTGGTCGTACGTTTTTGCCGGGATTCTGGAACGGTAGAATTCCTCATTTAACTTGGCGATCGCGATCGAATCACCACGAAACGCCTTAACCAGCGAGGCATCATACAGAATCAGACGAAAGCCTGCGTCAAAGGCGATAATAGAACTTTTCGCTTTGGCTTCATCGTCGGAAAAACGCGTGTCATTGTCGCGATGGTAGTTTGCCAGTTGCCATAGCGTGTGTCGGCAGGCGAGAAAGCGGAACAAGAGATTCTCGATTTGATCGTGCTGCCCGGCATCAAAAAAACCGCTCTCGCGCCAAGGAGCCGCCTTCGCCAACTGCTGTATGTCCACCCTGAGCTGTTCAAGATGGCTTGAACTGGATTGTAAGGCGCGCCTGTCAGCCTCCAGTACACTCTCAGTCACGACCGATTGAGATTGGCGACGC
>CBDUAB010000283.1:0-5545 GCA_965365045.1 uncultured Planctomycetales bacterium | reverse complement strand
GGGGAGGCGGTCGCCAGAAAGGCGCTTCAAATTGAATAACCCTGGCTCGTTGGAAACGGTCTAAGACGGACGATATTCACGTCATGAATCTGAAGGAGTTTGGACAATGAACCACAGCGTTTGGTTGCCAATCACCGTCACTTTGATTGCATCCCTGGCAGGCGCAGTGACGGACGTATGGAAATTTCGAGTCTACAACGTACTTACATTTCCGCTACTGGCCAGCGGTCTGATCTACCACACTTGGTTTGATGGTTGGAGTGGACTTACCACGAGTTCGTGGGGCGTGTTTTTCGGATTCATGGCCTTGATTGTGCCCTATGCGATGGGCGTGATGGGTGCCGGCGATGTCAAGTTGTTGGCTGGAATCGGCGCCTGGTTGGGTTTTCCCGTCACGCTGGTGGTTTTTGTCATCAGCACGCTGGTGACAGGTGTGTACGCAACGATTCTGATCGTGTATCGAGGAAAACCACGAGAAAGTCTGGCGACGATGAAGGTGGTGTTCTATCGCTTCGTCGTTTTTGGATCGTACTTTGGCAAAGATGATTTAGTCGAGGAAATCGCAATTCAAAAGGATCGTCGCCTGCGTATGATTCCGTTTGGGGCGATGATCCCGGCAGGTATCATCGGCGCCGTAATCTGGCTGGCGTGGTTGAGGTAATCACGGCATGGCAATTGCAACGTTCGGTTGAAAGTTAGGCAACGTCCAAGGAGTACAAAATGAATTTACGAACACTTAGCGTAACGCTGCTGGCAATAATCTGCGGGGCATCCGCGGCGATAGGCGTTAATCAGTTCAACAAACGCCGCGGCGTTGCTTCGGTAGAAACCGTTTCGGTCGTGGTCGCCGCCACCCGATTAGCGCGTGGTTCGGTACTGTCGGACGATGTGGTCAAACTACAACAATGGCCCAAGAACATGCTACCGGTTGGTGCCGTGACTGACGTGGAGGCCGTGACTGATCGAACGCTCATTGGCCGCGCAATTCCTGGCGAGCCCATTTTGGAAGGCAAACTCGCCCCAGAAGGTGCCGGACGAGGTTTGGCCGCCATGATCCCAAGTGGGATGCGGGCGTTCACCATTCGCACCGCCAACGTCGCGGCCGGCGTGGCGGGCTTTATCTTGCCTGGAAATCGCGTTGACGTGTTGTTTACCATGACGGGTTCATCGGCCGGCTCACGAAGCGGTGGAGCGGTCACGACGACGCTACTGCAAAACATGGAGATCTTGGCCATCGACCAGCATCTGGAAGCGCCGGACGAAAACAAGATGGATCCAAAACAAGTCAAGAGTGTCACCCTATTGGTCACACCCCATCAAGCGGCGAAACTCGGTTTGGCCTCGAGCCGAGGAACCCTGCAGTTGTCACTACGACGTCCCGAAGATCATAGCGACGCGGACACTTTGCCAGCAACGATGGCGGACCTGCGTTTCGATCAAGAACGTCCCTTGCCTCCGCTCGAGGAGGGGCAGTCTTCGCCGTCGGGAATCAACAGATTTCTTGGCTCGATAGCCAATGTCGTTTCGAGTATCGCAAACGCTACCAAGGACATGGACCTTGCGTCCTCGGTCGGTGGTACGCCTCTAATCGCTCAAATTCACACGATACGGGGCTCACACCGGGGCTCGATACAGATTATGGAAAACCGCCGCTCGGCACGTGTTAACTCTCGGTAAAATGGTGTAGATTCTGGATACCTACTCAGTACACAACAACTCTTGATCGAGGTAAATTGAATCCAATGAGAGCCTTTATTGTTGGTGACGATTTAACACTGAGTGAGGAAAGCTACACGATCCTCAAGCGGAACGGCTGCGACTGCCGCGAAGGTGATCGTGTACCGTTGGGATACGCGTCGGAATTCTTGGCGCACGCACGCCGCGACGTGGTTGTCCTGATCACGTCACCGCACACGCAGACTGCCTTGAAGGTGCTGCGTGAGCTGCGAAACATTTCCGCGGTACCGATTCTGGCAGTTGGTCCCGCCAACGATCCGAAGTTCATCTTGCAGGTGCTGCGCGAAGGTGCCACCGAATACCTCGACCAAAGTGATTTGGAACAGGAACTCGATGAATCACTCATCCGCATGAAGAGCCGTCGTGATCCGCAAGCCAGCAGCAACGGCTTCACGATCGGTGTGTTGTCAGGGAGCGGAGGGTGCGGCACCAGTTCGATTGCCGCTAACCTTGCCGCCACCTTTGCCAAGAATCATCAGAAGTCAGTCTTATTTGACCTGAGATTGTCAACGGGCGACCAGTCCCTTCTGCTGGATCTTCAGCCCGGCCATTCGATTGCGGAATTGTGCGGGAATCTGGAGCGCCTCGATGCAAATATGTTCCAGCAATGCTTGCTGCCGCACGATTCCGGCATCCATCTATTGGCCGCCCCTGCGACTTTCGACATGATATCTTCGGTGACGTCGCAGGGAGTGCGGCAATCGTTGCAACTTGCCCGCACGCTTTTTCCGTATGTGGTCATGGACCTCGATCGTAGCTTCGCAACCGAGCAACTCTCGGCGATCGTGAATTCCGACCTACTGCTGGTCGTAATGCGGCTCGATTTGGTTTCGCTCTGCAATACGAACCGTGTTTTGAATCACTTGGATGATCTAGGTATTTCGTCGGAGCGGATTCGTGTCGTTGTCAATCGTTTTCGACAACCGCGAGAGCTACCGCAGCAGAAGGCGAAACAGGCTTTAGGGACCGACGTATTCCATTTCCTACCAGATGACCCGGCAGGAATGAATCTGGCGACGAACAGTGGTGTGCCCATTGTGTTGCAGCGCCCTCGATCCAAAATCGCGCGCGGCTTTGTACAACTGGCCGAAAAGCTTGAGGAGGCATGCCGGGCCGGAATTAGCCCCGCCAGACCGCCGATGCGCGATGTCACCATCGAGCGACCAACGTCCGTGCTTGAAAACACCGAAACCACAACATAAGGGAGCAAATCTACCATGGCATGGAACAACGATGTTTTTCAAACGTCGGGTGGTCAAGACCACGCTGTCAAGATGGCCGGTCAAGAAGCATCTTTCGACAACGCGGACGTTATCAATCGAATCAAGCGCGAGCTTCACCAACAGGTCATTTCGGGCATGGATTTGTCCGTCGTTGGCACCATGCGGGAGCAGGAGCTGCGAACCGACGTCCGCAGGATTGCCGAGGAACTCTGTCGACAACGTTCGGACCTTTTGAGCTTGGCGGAACGAGAAGCCCTGGTCAACGAGGTCATTGATGAAGTGTTCGGATTGGGCCCGTTGGAGCCGCTGTTTCGCGATCCCGAGATTAGCGACATTCTGATCAATGGACCCAAGATGGTTTACATCGAACGCAACGGCGTGTTAAGCCTGACGAAAATCAAATTCAGCGACAACGACCACGTCCTGTCCATCGTGCAGCGCATCGCCGGCCGCGTGGGCCGGCGCGTCGACGAAACAACCCCCATGGTGGATGCGAGATTGCCCGACGGCAGTCGTCTAAATGCCATCATTCCACCGCTGGCATTGGATGGCCCGCTGGTATCCATTCGTCGTTTTGGAACGCACCGACTCATGTCGGCCGATTTGATCAATAATCACTCGATTGCTCCCGACATACTTGAATTCTTGTCCGCCTGCATCGAAGCGCGTCTCAACATATTGATTTCCGGCGGCACGGGCTCTGGAAAAACGACGTTACTCGGCGCGCTTTCCAGTTATATCCCCGACAACGAACGGATCGCCACCATCGAGGATGCCGCCGAACTCGAGATGCAACAGCAGCACGTCGTACGGATGGAAACGCGTCCTCCGAACGTCGAAGGCGAAGGCGAGGTGACGACGCGGGACTTAGTACGCAACGCACTGCGGATGCGTCCCGATCGGATTATCGTCGGCGAATGTCGCGGTGCCGAAGCTCTGGACATGCTGCAGGCCATGAATACCGGGCACGAAGGCAGCCTAACCACGGTCCACGCCAACACAACCCGTGACGCCACGAGCCGCCTTGAGATGATGGTTGGGATGGCCGGATTCGATCTGCCTGATAAGACGATTCGACGTCAAATCGCCGCGGCGATTAACATCGTGGTCCAAGTGTCACGGTTGGTGGGAGGAGCACGCAAGGTCGTGAAGATTTCGGAAATCACTGGAATGGAAGGCGAAATCATCAGCATGCACGACATCTTCGAGTTTCGACAATTTGGATTGGATGAGAATCGTTGCGCCTTCGGAGAATTCAACGCCACGGGTCTTCGTCCGCACTGCTTGGATCGTCTCGAATCGGCTGGTGTCCATGTTCCCGTTGAACTTTTTGAGCGCCGCGTTCTGACCTTTCCCCAGGGGGAGGCGGACCAAACATGAATCCCTTGATTATCAATAGTCTGACGTTTGTCGCCGTCTTTCTGACAATCTTCGCGGCGAATGCCGCGCTGACCGACGTCAGAGAAAGTGAACGTCGCCGACTGAAGAAACGTTTGGACGAAGAGGTTCGCAACCAACAGCGAGAGCGCGTACGGGCCGCGTCGCGAGGAAAAGATTTCAGTCAGATCGCCGCCGCCGCGTTGGCCGAGAACCGTGACGAAAGTGATATACAGGAGCGAATACAACTGTTTTTTGACCAATCGGGTTTGGAAATGACCATCCCCCGTCTCGCTTTACTTTCCGCGGTTAGCGGTGCCATCGCGGGTGTCGCACCTGCAATATTTACGCAGAATTTCCTGCTGACGCTGATCGTGGTGGCCATCGGTGCGACATTGCCGACACTTTATGTTTACTACAAACGTCATGTTCGCCTCGAGAAACTGCGCGCCCAATTGCCGGACGCCTTTGGGTTGATGGGCCGAGTCATGCGATCCGGACAGACTATCTCACAGGCCTTGCAAGGCGTCGCTGAGGAATTCTCGCAACCGATTTCACTAGAGTTTTTATACTGTTACGAGCAAATGAATCTGGGACTATCACCAGAAGCCGCGTTACGTGACCTGGGCCGCCGAACGGGAATATTGGAGATGAAGATCTTTGTGCTGGCCATGCTTGTCCAGCGTCAGACCGGTGGCAACCTAGCAGCGTTGTTGGACAAATTGGCATTCGTTGTACGTGAACGATTTCGCATTCGCGGCATGATTGGCGCCCTCACGGCCCAAGGAAGATTTCAAGGGACGATCTTGGTATCGTTGCCGATATTCATGTTCTTTTTGCTGATGCTCATTAATCGAGAGTACGAAAGTGTCCTGTTAGATCACCCGCTGTTGATCGCGACCGCGATCGGGTTGCTGATCGGGGGGGCCTTGTGGATTCGTAAAATTGTGAATTTCGATTGGTAAACGGTTAACCACTTTGCGAGTATGATTGATGGACATGACTTTGGTGATCTGCGTAGTTGCCGCCATCGGTAGTTTGATCCTGTTGATGGCCGTGATGTGGAGATCTGCTCCGGAGGCAGTTGTCGATACACGCGTGGAACGCGTCGCGCAGCGGACTAACAGGGGCGCAAGGGCTGTGTCCACCTCGAATCCTTCGGCACTCGCGCGCATCGGTTCCGTTTTTGAGCCAAAGGACGAAGAGAA
>CBDUAB010000282.1:0-5546 GCA_965365045.1 uncultured Planctomycetales bacterium | reverse complement strand
GCCGCCAGTATTCTTCAGCCGGACGTCTGTTACGCGGGTGGGATTACCGAGCTGCGTTTGATTGCGGGAATGGCCGAGGCGCATTATGTCCCGCTCGCGCCACACAATCCGCAGGGTCCTTGTTCACTCGCCGCCAGCTGCCAGATCGCCGCGGCGATTCCGAACTTCATGATCCAAGAAGGCGGAACTAGAACACATGAAGACTTGCTGAAAGTGCCTTTTCAGCAAGAGAAAGGATTTCTGCCGCTGCCGACCGGCCCCGGTCTCGGTATCGACATCGACGAAGACAAGCTGATGGCGCAAGTCGGCGAACCAAACGCCTATCCCGAAACCTACGACGCGGAAGACGGTTCCGTCGTGGATTGGTAGCCATCTCAATCCGCATCGAACGAGTACGCCACTTTGGTAAAATGCCCTCGCAGTTCCTTCACATCCTCGTCGATTGGCTGACCGTCCTTGAGGCACTTTTTGATCAATTCGGCGATGCGACGCATTTCATCTTCTTTCATGCCGAAACGTGTCATTTCCTGGGTGCCGATGCGGATGCCGGCAGGGTTCAATACGTTTTTCAGCGGCTCGAATGGGAGCAGGTTCATATTCAGGATCACTCCGTTGTCTTGGAGAATTCGAGCAACTTCATCTCCGCCCCCGTGGCTACGGACGTCAACGGCAACTTGGTGCGTTTCGGTATAGTCAAATTCCCTGCCTTGGACCTCGAATCCACATTCGTCCAAGGCTTTCGCCAGAGCTTTCGCATTGGCAGAAACCTGAGCGGCATACGCCTCTCCGAACTCAATTATTTCATAAGTTGTAATCGCCAACGGCACAAGCGTATCGAGGTGATGATTTGACGACGAGCCAGGAAATGCTCCTTGGTCTATTTTCCGCCAGATGGCGTCCTTCGTGTTGCTCAGGATGAGACCCCGCTGTGATCCAAAAAACGTCTTGTGCGTGCTGCCGGTCATCATGTCCGCGCCTTCACGGAGCGGATCTTGAAATCGCTTGCCTGCGACGAGCCCGAGAACATGCGCGGCATCGTAAAGCATGACGATACCGTACTTGTCGCAGAGATCGCGTAGCTCTTCCAACGGCTCCGGAAATAGAAAGAGGCTTTTCCCAAAGATCAATAACTTCGGCCGCAGCGCTCTGACCAGTTCTCGCGTCTTATTCACATCCGTGTGGTAACCGTCCTCCGTCAGCGGAAAGTCAACGATGTTCTTCGTATACTTGCCAACGCTTCCATCTTTGTGATGGCTGATGTGGCCGCCGCCGGGCGTCGAGTTGACCATGACCACGTCACCCGGATCCACGAAGCGGCTAATGACTGCATCGTTGGCCATCGTACCGCTGATCGAGCGCACTTCGACATGCCGACAACCGAAAAGCGACCTCAGGTGCTGTTTCACTCGCGCTTCGATTTCATCGATTTTGTCGGTCCCTTGGTAGTAACGTTCACCAGGATGACCTTCGGCATATCGATGGGCAAAGTCGGATCCCATCACGGCACGGGCCCGCGCGCTCAGCACGTTTTCGCTGGCGATCAAGTTGATGGTCTGCAAACGCCAGCGATTCTGTTCGTCGACCAGTTTCTCCACCCAGGCCACGTTACGCTCGTACATTTACTCTCCTCCGCATTGATTCACTAGCCGCGGTTTGTGCCATCGCAACAAAACCCGACGATGGCGAAAGACAACATGTTGTTTATTTCCAACGGGTGTTCCGTTTGTGAATTATGCCAAGTATACGTTGTGTACACCTTCCATTTTTGTCATGACCGAATACCAACTAAACGTTGAGTCCGATGGTGGCCAAGTGAGACATTTCCCAGGAAGCGTCGAAACGTTAGGGGCGCTGCCTCTTCTCATCGCCGTCCGAGAGAGATCATCGGCGAGGGACTTGATCTTGCGAGATCGCATGGAACTGTCGAACGCCGTCGAGACGAGACACAACAGCGAGCGAGTTTCCATCGGGGGAGAAGGTGCCGGATATCAGCCAATCGGAAGACGAATGGACGACATCACCGACTTCGTTCATGACCGTTAGATTAAATATGCGAGCGATCCCCCCTCGGCAGACGGCGAACAGGTTGACACCATCCGCGGAGAAAGAGAGATCGTTAACTCCACCCGTCAGCCCCGTGAACGTGTGCTTCAGTTCCAACTTCGGCACCGAGTAGAGCCTCACTACGCCCTCTCTTGTCCCGCACGCGAGCATGTTTCCGCGCGGCGAGAATTGAATGCAGGTAACATGGCCAATTCTTGGTCCACTAATCAACGGTTCGTCTTGGCCAAGACTCCGGAGATGTACAGCAAAGTTGCCATAAGCAATTAACTTGCCATCCGGAGAAAACTGGGCAGCCTGCATCTCCCTGTCCCCCTCCGCCGGGACGATCTGGCCGGGCGAACCGGTATCGGGATCCCAGAACCTCAGAGTCCCGTCCCAACTACTGGCCGTCACGACCTGCTTTCCGTCAGGCGAAAATGTAATATCTCGAATAACAGAGGCGTGTCCACGAAGGACGTGTAATGGTTTACGAGAAACCACGTCGTAGATCGTGGCCGTGTGGTCGCCGTTTCCAGCAGCCAGCAGCCGGCCGTCCGGGGAAAAACAAATGGGTGCTCGCGTTGCAAACTCATCGCGACTGATGACGTGGCGATCGGCCTGCCGGTGGTCCAGGGGTTCAAGCTTGGCTACAAGTTCTTCGCTCTTGGCATCGAACAGGTTTACCACCCCATCCGAGCTCGTCGCGAGTAGACGCCCATCCGGCGAATACTTGACGTCAAGGGCATGCGTTAGTTGCTTGAGTTCCGTTTTTTCGGGCCGCGATATGTCCCAAAACCTGATGTTGCCAGCCTTGTCACCCGCGGCAAGCCTCTTCCCAGAGGGCAGGAATGCCAGTGCACTCACGTCTCCGTCCTGGGAATAAACGTCCCAAACGTCGCCCGTGTCCACTTTCCACACAACGACGCTCTGGTCTCCGGCTGCGGTAGCTAACAGCGATCCATCATCAGAAAAGCATACCCGATGCATCGGCGTCGCTGACTTGCCTTTCAGTGAGAGCCTTAGTTCGCCCGAAGTGGCGTCCCGTATTTCTCCGCCACCGAACCCTAACCCCACAGCGAGCAAGCGCGCATCGGGTGACCAGGCAAGACTGCGCACCTCGCCGCCAACTCCAATCGATCGAATCGTTTGCAAACCTGGCACTGACAGAAAAAGGACTTGATCGGGCAGGCATCCAACCGCTATCACTTGACCGTCGGGAGAAAGGCGAATCCTTTCGCACGAATCCCCCCAGGCATGGGCCTCAAATGCAACGGATTTCGCCAGCTCTTTTCCAGTATCGAAGTCGAAACAGCGCAGTCGCTGGATTTCCCGATACGGAAGCACAAGCGCCTTTGTCACGAGCCAATGGATCTTTTGCTGCTGAGCCGGTGTCGGCTGCGGTTCATTCCAGTGTTCACCCAATAACTGCTTGAGTTGATCGAGATGTTCGCTTTGTTCGAGTTCCGCTTCAGAACGATCGGTCTGCCTTCCGTCGAAATCGAAAACGCGAAAATGCAAAGTATCGCGTATTCTAGCGATGACAGTCAAAGCTTGACCTTCCGTGGGTATCTTCGCAAGGTCATCGATGGTCACCAACCGAAGCTCGTTACCTCTAAAGGTCCCCATCGCCCAGCTGCCGTCAGGTGCGATCGTCGTCGGCCAACCATAGCCTGCTAATTGCGAAATGGGTCGAGAGATCTTTTCCCCGTCGATATCCATCAGGGTGAGGCCCAGAAACGTCTTGGATGGCGTGTAGCCAAGGCAGTCAATTGCCAAAGTTCGGTCGTTTGAAAAGTATGTTAAGCCGGTTATCGACGCGGTATCGATCGCGGGAAGTGTCTTGGTGATCTGAAGCGACTCCAAGTCGACCAGCTTGATCAAACTCCAGTTGCTTGTTGATCCGTGGACGACGTCGCCCGCGACCAGCAGGAAGTGTCCATCAGGTGATATCGCGAAGCTGCGGACACCCCACCACCCCGTTCCATGGGTTTGAATCGTGGCGATGCTTTGGTGTGTTTTCCACCAAAGATGCCGCCACTCCCAACCCCGTGGGTCCGATTGTCCAGCGGCCGGCACATGCCGCTGAAGCAGCTTAAGTACCTGCGTCGTGTCAAATCGTTCTAGTGCTGAAAACGCCAAATTCAAGTCGGCCGCATACTGAAAACGCCGTGCCTGCTGCTCACTGTCGAGCGCCTGCTGCTCACTGTCGAGCGCCTGCTGCTCACTATCGAGCGCCTGCTGCTCACTATCGAGCGCCTGCTGCTCGTTCGCCTGCGCCTTCATGCGTTCCTCTTTTTCCGCGGCCCGCGCCTGTTCCGCATCACCGCGTGCACCAACCGCCTCCTGGCGACGTTCCTCCGCGATCTGGCGGGCGTCTCTTTCACGAAAGTAGGAAAACGTTGCGGCGCCGAGGCCAATCAACATCGATGCGACAATCGCTGACGTCATGGCGATCGCCACCGTGTTGCGTCGTGTGAATTTCCGGAATCGATAGAAGGCGGTAGGTGAAGCGGCCGACACCGGTTCGTTGTCGAGAAACCGCTGAACATCCAGTCCAAACGAATTCGACGTCTCGTAGCGTCGCGTGCGATCCTTGTCCATCGCCTTCATGATGACCCAGTCCAACTCACCTCGCATCAGCTGCGTTAGTTTCTTGGGATCCGTCCCGCGATGTCCCGAGATGCTGATGGCGGTGTCTCCCAAAGAGCTGACGCGTGTACTTGGCTTCGGCGGTTCCTCCTCGCGGATCACGCGGCGAATTTCATCGTAGGCGACCTCGCTGAAACGCTGACTGTCAAACGGAGTCGCGCCTGTCAGCAGCTCATACAGCAAGACGCCCAGCGAGTAGATGTCCGTACGCGTGTCCACGTCCAGGCCGCTCAGATCGGCCTGTTCTGGGCTCATGTACATGGGCGTCCCGACCATCTGTTGGAACCGAGTGAACAGTGTTCGCTCAGTGAGTTGTTGGTTGATGGCCTTGGCAATGCCAAAATCAATCACCTTGGGCACGGGTGTGCCGTCGTGTTCCGTGACCAGGACATTGGACGGTTTGATATCTCGGTGGATGATTCCTTTCTGATGAGCGTGTTGCACTGCCTGACACACCTTGACGAACAGCTCCAGCCGCTGGCGTGTGCCGAGCCGTTGGCGGTCGCAGTAGTCCGTGATCGGGATACCCTTTACGAGCTCCATGACAAAGTACGGCCGACCTGATTCCGTGGTCCCTGCCTCGAATACTTTGGCGATATTGGGGTGGTCCATCATCGCCAGTGCTTGTCGTTCTGCTTCGAAGCGGCCGATAACTTCCTTGGTGTCCATGCCGGGCTTAATCACCTTCAGCGCGACTTTGCGTCGCACCGGCCGTTGTTGCTCGGCCATATAGACGATGCCGAAGCCGCCCTCGCCAATCTGCTGGAGCAGCTTGTAGGGACCGACTGTCTGCCCTTCCTTTTCGGTGAGATGCGACGTTTCGAGCGTTGCTTCCGGAGCCAATATCGGCTTTT